>JANORJ010000405.1:0-6158 GCA_031415255.1 Chitinophagaceae bacterium
ATGTAGCCGCAGCACAGTATGATGCGTTGGTGGCGGCATGGCATTATAAAAAGTTGTATAACCGTGCCGCACCCTATACGGTAGATGCAACAATAACTTCTCTTATTCCAAAATCAGATTTACCATCTTATCCGTCAGAAGATGCTGTAGTAATTGGTGCAACAACTGAGTTATTAAAATTATTATTTCCCGGAGACCAGGAGTTTATACAAGGGAAAGCCGAAGAGCATAAAAGAGCAAGAATAATTTCCGGGGCTAATGTTCGTAGCGACCTGGAAGCAGGTGAGGCATTGGGAAAATCGGTAGCACAAAAATTTGTAACCCGTGCAAGGGCCGACCGTGCCGGCACTGCCGGAGGCAATGCTATAATATGGGCGCAATTAGAAACAGACTGTATTGCGAGGGGCGAAACCCCCTGGATAAGCCAGGAAGTTCCTAAACGTCCCGGTATGCTGGTAAATTTTGGAAAAGTAAAATCATTTCTCTTCGATTCATTAACAATGGTAACAACCATTCGTCCTTCAGCACCGCCATCCACTTCATCACAGCAGTTTAAAGATGAATTAGCAGAGGTGTATAGTTTCAGTAAAAATCCAACGAGAGAGCAAACAAGAATTGCACATTTTTGGGCTGATGGCTTAAGTACTTATACACCGCCGGGCCACTGGAATGCAATAGCCACAGAAGATTTTGTAACCAAAAATTTCAGTGAAGTGAGATGGGCAAGAAATATGGGTTTACTTAATATGGCTTTAATGGATGCTGCTATTGTTTGCTGGGATGCGAAATATTTTTATTTTAATCCAAGACCATCGCAGATGGACCCACGGATAAAAACAACAACCGGCTTGCCTAATTTTCCGTCTTACACTTCTGGACATTCAACATTTAGTGGAGCAGCGGCAACTATATTAGGACATATCATTCCATCCAGAGCAACGGATTATAATAATATGGCGAATGAAGCATCACAATCCCGTTTATATGGAGCTATTCACTTTCGAAGTGATTGTGAAAAAGGATTAGAAACGGGTAAAAAAGTTGGTGATTATGCCAAAGCAAGGGCAAGAACAGATGGTGCTGAATAATATTTACAATACTAAGCATAACGGCGTTGCAGTTCTCTGCTGACGCCTTTTTTATTTTTGAAAAATTAATTATGAAAAAATATTTCTGGGTAGGTTTTATTGGTTTATTATTATTTGAGATACTGAATGTGTATTTCATTATGCCTATGCCCGGCAGCCAGCAAATAAACAGTATTGACACTGCTTATTTTTTATACAAGTGGCGATGGATTTTTCGTGGCTTATTTGCATTGATGATTATTGTTGGCTTACTAAAATCATCTTGGAAAAGAAAATGGATACCTGTCATTCCATTAGTTTTTCTGTGTGCTGTTATCTACATGGCTAATTTTAAAATGGCTGCTGATGCGATGTTTAAAATGCCGAAGGAGTTGGTTACTGTTACATCTAATAAAAATAAAGTGGACAGCAATTGGTTGGTAATTGGAATAAGCATTAACGGGGAAGCAAAAGCTTATCCCATACAATTTTTAGGTTATCACCATCAGGTGCAGGATAATGTGGGTGGCAAAGATGTGCTGGTAACTTATTGCACGGTATGCAGAACTGGAAGAGTGTTTGAACCGATTGTGAAAGGTAAAAAAGAAAATTTTCGCTTAGTGGGAATGGATCATTTTAATGCCATGCTGGAAGATGCCACTACTAAAAGCTGGTGGCAGCAGGCAACAGGCAAAGCCATTACCGGAAAATTAAAAGGGCAACAACTGCCGGAAGTATTCAGCACGCAAACCACATTGGTAAAATGGTTGTTATTAAATCCAGCATCAGAAATTATGCAGGCAGATTCTGCATTTATAAAATCCTACAGCAAGAATATGAATTACGAAGATGGCACCAGCCGTGATGCCTTAACAGGCACCGACAGTCTTTCCTGGAAAAATAAATCGTGGGTGGTAGGAGTAAAAGCTGGAAATGAAACTAAAGCATATGACTGGAATGAACTTAAAACAAAACGGCTAATTGCAGACAACATTGGAAAGACACCGATTTTGCTTGTATTAGCCGAAGACAACAAAAGTTTTTTTGCTTTTGAAAGACCAGATTATAACAATGCTTTCTTTCTAAATGGGGACACTCTACTATATACAAAACGATTGTTTACTATCAATGGTAAGGGTATTGATACGGCTTATTCATTAACACCTCTACCGGCTTACCAGGAGTTTTGGCACAGCTGGCAAACCTTTAATCCCCGTACATTGAAATATTAAAAAATACCATACTAAAAAGCCCCGCCTAAGAGAAGTGCGGGGCTTTTGTTTTGTATCTTTCAGCTATGAAAAAAGTAATACCAGCGTTGGTTATTTGCCTGTTCTCCCTGTGTTCCCTAGCACAAAAAATTCAAACACCTGATGTTATTTACGGCCAGCTATTTAAAGATGTGCAGATGAACCGCATCTTTCCGGATAATAAAACTTTTGTGGATTGCACGCCAAAAAGAAGACCAGCTGCGATTGTAGCTGACTATTTAAAAATTAAAAATAATCCGACTATCCGCTTCAGCTTGGAACTATTTGTAAAGGAAAATTTTGAACTGCCTCCTGCACCACCTGCTTTTAATTATATACAACAGGAGAAAGATGTGACGGCACATATTAGAAACCTATGGGGAAATTTAAAAAGAGAACAAGACAAAACAATTGAAGGTTCTTCATTGCTGTCTCTTCCGCATCCTTATATTGTTCCCGGTGGCCGCTTCCGGGAGATTTATTACTGGGATTCTTACTTTACGATGTTGGGTTTAAAAGAAAGTGGTGAAACAGAAACCATGAAGAACATGCTGGATAATTTCAAATACCTTATCAATACATACGGTCATATTCCAAATGGTAACCGTAGTTATTACCTGAGCCGCAGCCAGCCACCATTTTTTTCTATGATGGTGGAGTTATATGCGTCCGCAACAGAAACAGAAAATCTTAAACCATACATTGCCGCTATTGAGAAAGAATATAATTACTGGATGAGTGGTTATACGAACATTAAAAACGGAACAGCCGTAAAAAAATTAGTTCGCCTTACAGATGGCAGCATCTTAAACCGTTATTGCGACGAATTATTTATTCCCCGTCAGGAAAGCTGGGCCGATGATGTGGAAACAGCTGCTAAAAGTAAAAGAGATAAGAGAATTGTATATAACCATCTCCGCTCTGCTGCAGAAAGCGGCTGGGATTTCAGCAGCCGGTGGCTGGCAAATGAAAACGATTTATCTACTATTGAAACCACAGATATAATACCTGTTGATCTCAACAGCCTCCTTTATCATACTGAAGAAATGCTATGCGATTATTTTGACAGCCATGACGATCCTAAAAAAACTGCTTTTTATAAAAACAGGGCAACTAAAAGATATAAGGCGCTAAACAAATATTGTTTTAATGCGAAAGAGACTATTTACTACGATTATAACTGGAAGAAGAAAAAACAAACCGGAAAATTTACCCCCGCTTCCTTTTTTCCGATTTGGTTAATGGGTGCGAATCCAAACTCCAAAGAAGCACTTGCTGCGTTTGCCGGTGAAAAACTAAAACAACTGTTGTTAAAAGATGGCGGCGTATTAAGTACTGCCGTTAACAATAAACAACAATGGGATGCACCAAATGGCTGGGCACCGCTGCAATGGGTGGTGATTAATGCATTGGAAAATGGAGACCAAAAGGAATTAGCAAAAGATATTGCGCAACGATGGATAAAACTGAATAACGATGTGTATCAACGAACCGGCAAGTTGATGGAAAAATATAATGTGACCGATAATAAATTAGAAGCCGGTGGTGGTGAATATCCGGGGCAGGATGGTTTTGGATGGACGAATGGTGTGCTGCTTGCATTGATTGCAAAGTATGGAATGCCGAAATAATTATTAAACAGGTTCCAGAATAAAAAAAGAATACGGAGGTAGCACAAAATATTCATGATCATTCTTCACAGTATACTTTTTTTGCTGCCAATGGTCATAAAGTTTAACAGGCTTCAGGCCATGCTCTTTAAAAGCATACCAGGTTAAATGCTGTTCCTTATCGCTGAAGTTGAATAAACAATAGACCCGGTCATCATCCCATGCCCGCAGGTAGCCAGCCACATGGATATTGTGTGGTGATAACCAGGTAAGATTTTTTCTATCTGCTATCACAGAAAGTTTTTTTCGAATAGTAATCAGTTTTTGTGTGGACGAGAATATTATTTGTTCCGGCGTACCGGTTTGTTCTATTTTTTTATTTTTCTTCCAGTTTATTAATGGCCGGTGCATCCAGCGGTTATCATAGCTTTTCCCATCATCCTGCAGGTAAGAATAATCGTTGGTGTAGCCAACCTCATCTCCATAAAAAATAACCGGTATACCACCAATAAAAAAACTATGCGCCTGCATCAGTAATATCTTACGAATAGCTATTTCAATTTTCGTTTTATCATTATTTGTAATAGCCGTTTCTAATCCGCAAAGCGAAGCCAACGAACCACTGATTCTTGCATCGCCTGTTTTTTCGTTTACTGAAAATAAAGCTCCCCTGGCCGGTGAACCGTCATAACGTCCCGAATAATAATCTTTCAGGAACCGTCTGTGCTCATACGGATTATAACTCGCTGCTTCTATCATTGAGTCTTCATAGCCCAATCCTATATCATCATGGCAACGGGTGTATGTAATCCAAGAAGTATCATAGGGCTTCTTCAACAACTCCTGCTGTGCCGCCAGCATTACTCTTGTATCGCCGGTGGCTAATGTATCCCATTGCAACGCCATGTGGGTGGCATTGTAAGCAAAGTCACATTCTTCCGCCTCTTTATCCCCGGTTCCAAAATATTTCATGATTTCGTTAGGTGCTACTATTGCTTCTCCAAGCAATGCCACACCAGGTGCTGCAATCTTCACACATTGTTTTATCAATTGCAATAAGGTATGAGCCAATGGAAGATTTTGACAGCCAGTGCCAATTTGTTTCCAGATAAATGCCGGTGCATCTATCCGTAAAATATCAACACCAAGATTGGCGTAGAAAAAAATAGTATCCAGCATTTCTACAAATACCCGTGGGTTCGAATAATTCAAGTCCCATTGGTAATTATGAAAAACCGTCATTACCCATTTATCACATTCGGGTATATAAGTAAAATTTCCCGGCGAACTTTCAGGAAAAACTTCTGGCATTGCTTTTTCATATTCATCCGGAATTTGTCTATCGGCATAGAAATAAAAATAATCTAGGTATTGTTGGTCCCCTCCTTTAGCTTTCATAGCCCACTCATGCCGGTGAGATGTATGATTGAGAACGATATCCAGCATCAGGTACATATTACGCTGCTGCATTTTCTGTTGCACTTCTTCCAAATCGCTTAATGTGCCGAATCTGGCATCTACTTTTCTGAAATCAGATACCGCATAGCCACCGTCACTTTCGCCGGCAGGGCTTTCAAATACCGGCATAATGTGCAGAAAGTTGACACCCAGTTTATCAAAGTAATCAAGTTTATCACCCAGCCCTTTTAAATTATTACTGAAGCGATCCACATACAAGCTCATGCCTGCAATCTGATTACTCAAAAACCAATGCTCAGGCTCTGTTTTTAATTTTTCGTTATCTCGTTTCTTCAAACCTACTGACCGCTTTTTATAAGCATCAGCAATTGTTTCGAGTATTTGCTCAAAGCCTTTTTTGTTCTCCCGGTGAGTTGCATACACTTTATTATACAGGATGCTGAGTTCACCCAGCCCCTGCTGAAATCTTTCGTTGTAAAGTTTATCGAAAGCCCCTGTTTCTTCCTTTGAAAGTAAATTGTCAGTTATCAATGTGTGGTCTTAGTTAAATATATCATTACTTAAATGCTTGAAGGCTTCCATAGCCCCAAGGTATTCACAGGTTCTGGCACCGGCTTTGTTAGCATTGCCAATTATCTTTTTCCACTCGGCATCTGAGAGCTGTTTTATCTCCGCTAATTTTTTATCGGAAAGCTGGTATAAAACAGCCCCCACAAAGGCATCGCCGGCACCTGTTGTATCCACCGGTTTGATGTCAATGCTTTCTATAATTTCTGTTATACCATTCCATCCCAGCAAGGTTCCATCTTTTC
>JANORJ010000406.1:0-2645 GCA_031415255.1 Chitinophagaceae bacterium
CCACCATAAATTTTAAAATAGGGTCTTCCCTTACTCTGTCCCATGCGCCACGCAGCGTAAACAAACCATTCAGCATACCACCCCAACTCGGGGCAATCAGCATGATGGAGAATACAATACCCAACGATTGTGCCCAGTCGGGCAATGCGGTGTATAATAAATGGTGCGGGCCTGCCCAGATATAAATAAATATCAATGCCCAGAAGTGGATGATGGAAAGTTTATACGAATAAACAGGACGGTTAGCTGCTTTTGGCAGAAAATAATACATCAAGCCCAGCACTGGTGTAGTAAGAAAAAAAGCAACTGCATTGTGTCCATACCACCATTGTACTAATGCATCCTGTACACCGGCATACCAGCTATAGCTTCCGGTGGCAGAATAGGGAAGTTCGATAGAACGAACGATATGTAGTAAGGCAACAGTAACCCAGGTGGCAATATAAAACCAGATAGCAACATACAAATGCTTCTCCCTTCTTTTCAAAATAGTACCAAACATATTGATACCGAATATTACCCAAACTAAAGCAATGGCGATATCAATCGGCCAAATCAATTCTGCATATTCAGCACCATTGTTCAGACCAAGAGGTAATGTAATGGCAGCAGCAACAATTATCAGTTGCCAGCCCCAGAAATGAATCCAACTTAGTTTATCACTGAACATCCTGGCTTTGCACAACCGTTGCAATGAATAATAAATTCCTGCAAACGAAGCATTACCTACAAATGCAAAAATGATAGCATTAGTATGTAGCGGACGGAGACGACCAAATGTAGTAGGTGCCCAGTTCAAACTGATGGCGGGATAATACATCTGGATAGCAGCCCACAAGCCTACTATCATGCCTACGATGCCGAAAACAACAGAGGCAAATCCAAATGCCTTTACAAACTTATTATCGTAATAGAACTGTTCAACTTGCATGCCCTGATTTGTTTCTTGCATAAATGGGTTTATTTATTTTGTTTTGGTTGATGCAGGTTTGTCATCAAAAAGAATACGGGAAGGAGGAGAGTAGTCATCTTCAAACTGGCCTGATTTTACTCCCCATAGAAATGCTGCCAGGAAAAGTGCTGCAACAGATATACTGGCAATCAGGAGAATAATGATGACACTCATTGGTTTTTATTAAGGCGTAAAAGTATTTTGAGACCGGTCGGCAGGGGATAATGAGTATCAGGGGAAAAACTGATTTTTATCAGGTTGTGCTAACAAGTGCAGGAGGGAGTTAAAGTTTCATCCTTTTTGCCAGCAGACTGCTACTGCCAAAAGTGATAAGCAGGATACTTAAGGAACTGCTCGGCATCAGTATAGCAGCGACCAATGGAGAAAGATTGCCTTGCACCGCAAAGAATAAACCGATAATGTTATAAACGATTGACAGTACAAAACTTGCCAGTACAATATTTCTGTTGGCCCGGCAGAGTTGAATGAACTTGTTCAGTCCGGATAATTGCTTAGCCTCAATTATAGCATCACTGGATGGAGTGAAATTGTTGGTTTGTTCTGCCACAGCAATGCCAATATCACTTTGTTTTAAAGCACCTGCATCATTTAGTCCGTCGCCAATCATCATCACCTTTTCACCTTGTTGTTGCAGGTGTTGGATGTACTGCAATTTGTCTTCAGGTTTTTGATGAAAGAGCAGGACAGCTTTTTTGCCTAATAATTTTTGCAGGTTCTCTTTTTCTGCTTCATTATCGCCTGATAAAACAGACAGGTGGTAATTTTCTTTTAATTTTTTTAGTAATTCTGGAATTGCTTCCCGGTAATAGTTACTGAAAAGAAAATATCCATACAGTTTATTTTCAATGCTGATAAAAATGGCGGTGCCTAACTGCCTTTCTATATTTCCTGTTACAAAGCTGTAGGAACCAAGTTTCATTAAATCATCATTTACAAATCCTTCAATACCCTGCCCGGTTGTTTCTTTAAAACCAGCTACTTCAATTCTTCTGCCTGCAGTTAGATGTTTTGCCAGTGCTTTGCTCAACGGATGAGAAGAACAGGCAGCCAATGCGGCCACCTGTTGTTGTTGATAGGCAGTCAGCGTTGTTCCTTTATAGACTATATCCTGCTGTTGGGTAGTAGTAAGCGTTCCGGTTTTATCAAAAACTATATGCGTCGCTTTCGCCATGTCTTCAATGGTTTGCGCACTTCGCAGGTAAAAATGATTGCGACCAAGTATCCGTAAAATATTTCCGTTGGTAAAGGTGTTGGACAAAAGCAATGCACAGGGACAAGCAATGATGAATATAGAAGTAACAGCAGGCCACAACTTTGCCGCATCATTTATCTGCCAGTAAATAGCAGTGATTGCAGCAATTGATAAAACGATATAGGTAAAATAGCGGCTAAGTAAATGAACAAACGAAACACTTTTCGGCTGTTCTTGTTTTTTAAATTCATCCTTGTTCCAAAGTTTGGTGAGATAACTCTGTGCTACTTCTTTTATTACCAGTAGTTCAATATTCCCTTCGGTTTGTTTACCACCAGCATATACGAGTTCACCTACTTCTTTTAATACTGGTAATGATTCGCCGGTTACAAAACTGTAATCAATAAAAGCTTTCCCTTTTGTCAGTATTCCATCGGCAGGAATTAATTCTTCATTATGAATTAATAATGTATCACCCGG
>JANORJ010000407.1:0-2377 GCA_031415255.1 Chitinophagaceae bacterium
CCTGGATTTTCAACAATATTGTAGTAGGAAGTGAGATTACTCTTCGTGGACCGCAAGGTGTGTTTACGCTGCATGAAGAAAATTATCAAAAGGATTTGTTCCTGATAAGTACCGGTACGGGTATTGCACCTTTTCGCAGCATGGCGCAGTATATTAAACTGCACAATACGGCACATGAAAATATTTATATGCTGTTTGGTTGCCGCACCAAAAAAGATTTATTGTATTTCGATGAACTAAAACAATTGGAAACTGAATTACCAAAGTTTCACTTTCTGCCTACTTTATCAAGAGAAGATTGGGATGGCAAAAAAGGATATGTTCATGCACTATACGAAGAACTATGTGCTAATAAACAACCAGCCAGTTTTTTCCTTTGCGGTTGGAAGGCAATGATTGATGAAGCAAAAAAACGTATTCAAGAATTGGGATATGATAGAAAGGCTATACATCAGGAGCTGTATGGATAAAACCCCAACCCCTATCCTTCGCTAAACTCTGGAGGGCTTACTAACCTGAAAGTTCAAATAGTCATAATTAAATTGTAGTATTATTATGGAAGTAAAGAATCTATTTGACCCAACAGTTAAAATAGAAATTATTGACCGGATCAATAAACTAACGTCACAATCTGAAAGACTATGGGGCAAGATGGATGCTGCACAAATGCTAGCTCATGTGCAGGTTCCTATAGGCGTAGCCTTTGGCACAACGACTGTAAAAGGTAATTGGCTGATGAAACTAATACTGCCTTTGTTTAAAAAGAACCTCTACGATGAAAAACCCTGGAAACAGGGCTTGCCCACCGACAAAACTTTTATTATGACAGGGCAATCAAAAGATTTTGAAAAAGAAAAAACAGCCCTGCTTGATATGGTGAGTCGCTTTAGTGAACCAACTATGATAAACGAAAAACATCCTGTTTTTGGAAAGCTTACAAAAGAACAATGGAGTAAAGCCACCTGGAAACATTTAGACCATCATTTGAAACAGTTTGGGGTGTAATAAAGTATTTTTCAACACAGAGATACAAAGTAACAGAGTAACACGGAGAGACTGTTATTAAAAGATTCTCTCTGTGAAACTCAAAATCTCTGTTTCTCTGTGTTTATTTTTTCCCTTCGCACTCTTAGTCAATTGCATTTAATACCATCTCTTTTAACTTATCAATCGGCACTCTCTCCTGTTCCATCGAATCTCTATGACGGATAGTAACTGTGTTGTCTTCTTTGGTTTGATGATCAACCGTTACACAGTAAGGTGTGCCGAGTGCATCCATTCTTCTGTATCGTTTACCGATGGAATCTTTTTCTTCGTAGAAACAACGGAAAGAAGATTTACAATCACTGATAATTTGTTCAGCTATCTCCGGTAAACCATCTTTTTTCGTTAATGGCAGCACCGCCAATTTAATCGGGGCAAGCTTAGCCGGGAATTTTAATACTACACGGCTGTCTTGCTTTTCGGCGGTACTTAAATCCTGTTCTTCATACGCCTGACTCATTACTGCCAAAAACATTCTGTCGAGGCCAATAGATGTTTCAATTACATAAGGAATGTAATTGCCAAAAGGTTTACCAGTAGCCGGGTCAACATCATTATCAAAATACTGTTGCTTTTTCTTACTGTATTCCTGGTGCTGCTTTAAATCAAAATCCGTTCGGCTGTGAATGCCTTCCAATTCTTTAAAGCCAATCGGAAATTCAAATTCAATATCACAGGCAGCATCTGCATAATGAGCCAGTTTTACATGGTCATGGTAACGATATTTTCCTGATGGCATTCCCAGGCTTTTGTGCCATTCTAATCTTATTGTTTTCCATTTCTCGTACCACTCCTTTTGTGTGCCGGGGCGAATAAAGAATTGCATTTCCATTTGTTCAAACTCTCTCATGCGGAAAATAAATTGTCGGGCAACAATTTCATTCCGGAATGCTTTTCCTATTTGTGCAATACCAAAAGGAATTTTCATCCGTCCGGTTTTTTGCACATTTAAAAAGTTGACAAAAATACCTTGTGCTGTTTCCGGACGTAAGTAAATTTTATTATCCTCTCCATCAGAAGATGCAGTAGATCCAAATTCAGTAGAGAACATCAGGTTGAACTGGCGAATGTCGGTCCAGTTGCAAGAGCCGCTGACAGCACATTTAATTTTATTTTCTTCAATCAATGTTTTTAATCCTGCAAAATCATCTTTGGCGATTAAGGTATCCATTTGCTGAATTGTATCTTTTGCCAACTGCTCATTTCCCGCTGCCGACTGTTCTTCTGCAAAGCCTTCAATCAAATGGTCAACCCGGTAACGTTTTTTACTATCCTTATTATCAATCATCGGGTCGTTGAAATTATCAACGTGGCCACTTGCTTTCCAGGTAGT
>JANORJ010000408.1:0-2019 GCA_031415255.1 Chitinophagaceae bacterium
CCAACAACACCAGTAACTAATTGATTATTAATATTTTTTATAAAATTATTTGACGATAAAAATTAGCTTACTTATTATTTGCCTTGAGTTGTCAATAAGCTAACTATATTAGTATAAAAAATCGGTTTCAAAAAAATTTTAACTCCCTCCAAACCGGTCTTTGCCCTATTTTGCAGACATAAAAAGCAATCATGAAAATCCGCTACTTACCCACCCTTTTTTGTTTAGCACTATCTCTTTTTTTACTCTCTTGCGGGCAGGTGAAGGAACCCGATTTTAAGGGTATTGAGAATGTAAGGGTCACCAAGTTTGGATTGAGTGAGTCCAGCCTAACCCTCGACTTGTATTATTTTAACCCTAATAAAATGAGGCTAAAGCTTAGAAGTGCCGAAGGCGAAGCCTGGATAGAAAATAATTATTTAGGACGTTTTAGTATGGATACGTTGATTCACATTCCGGCGAAAAGAGATTTTCGGTTGCCTGTAAAATTGCAGGTAGATATGGGAAAAATTTTCAAAAACTCACTACTTACCTTTTTGAACAAAGAAGTAACCATAAAAGTGGAAGGAAAAGCCCGGTTAGGAAAAGGATTTATTTACATCAACTACCCTCTCCGGTATGAAGGGAAACAGAATCTGGAAAAGTTGCTAAAGTGAATATTTCTCGCAAAAGAATTTCTCGCAAAGGTGTAAAGACGCTATGAATACAGTTCTAATATTTCTATTAAATGCGTCTTACTGCCAAGCCTTTTGCGGCTTGGCGTATTTGCGAGACAAAAAATTATTGAGCTGGCGGTGCTGGTAGTTTTGGCTTAGGGTGCCCTCCTCCGTCTTCAAACTTCTTGCAAGTTAGCGGCAGCCGGTTATAAGCATCTTCGGCGGCAAGCACATCACCTGCATCGTAACCGCAGTTGGCAATGTATGCTTTGATTTCTTCGATATTTATTCTGTCAGTGACGTATTTCACTTTTGTCTCCGCTTTACGATAGTTAACATTGATTTCCAAAATTCCGTCATAAGATTTGATATAAGCTTCTATTCTTTTCTTACAATTTTCGCAACGGGCATTAGGAGTTTTAATAGTATCTGTTTTTACAGATTTTATCTGGGTAGAACCTGTTAACGATAAACCCACGATTGCAATAGCAGCGAAGAGTATTTTTTTCATCCTTTGTACATTATTAAAACTAAAATTACGAAACCCCTTTCCAGTTAGCCGGATCATCCCGCCACTTTAACAAAATATCTTGCTGACCAGCCGACACAATTCCTTTTTCTACAGCCGCCTCTATCAGCGTTGGATAATCTGTGAGGGAATAGTATGTCAATGATGCTTTGTTGAATGCTTCGGTTGCAACAGCAAACCCATAAGTAAATATGGACACCATTCCAACCACTTCCAAACCTTGCTCTTTCAATACATCCACCACCTGCAAGCTGCTTTTACCAGTGGAAACCAAGTCTTCTATTACAACTACCTGTTGTCCTTTTTCATAAAAGCCTTCTATCTGGTTGCCCAGTCCATGTTCCTTAGGTTTAGGACGAACATAGATATACGGCAACTTCAACTGGTCGGCCGCCATGGCTCCCCAGGCAATACCGGCAGTGGCTACTCCCGCCAGCAGCTGCGCATCAGGAAATTTTTCAAAAATCACATTACACATCTCCGACTTAATAAAGTCACGGATGAAAGGGAACGACAACACTTTGCGGTTGTCACAATAGATAGGACTTTTCCATCCACTGGCCCAGGTAAAAGGTTGTTCGGGATTTAATTTTATAGCATTTACTTGAAGAAGTTTTTCTGCTGTTACTTTTGCGTCTGTCATAAATCAAAGGTACAAGGTGCAAGGGAATTTTTATATCGCAGAGAAAAGAGGACACAAAGTAAACGCAGAGCCTCTGCGAAATCTCCTTAACTCATGTTCTCTGCGATAAAACAATAAAAATCCTGTAATTTGTCTGCTATCGTATTATGTTTATAAAAATTTACTTTGATAACAAGCCGCTTTTCCTCTGC
>JANORJ010000409.1:0-4380 GCA_031415255.1 Chitinophagaceae bacterium
GGAAGCAGAAAATTTACTGCATATAAAAAATGAGCTTCGCAAAAGAGGTTATACCACACCCATTGTGGCCGACATTCATTTTACTCCTAATGCCGCAGAGATAGCAGCAAGAATAATTGAGAAAGTAAGAGTGAACCCCGGTAACTATGTTGACAAGAAAAAATTTGAACAGATTGAATATACTAATGCCGAGTATGCAGAAGAAATTGACCGGATAAGAGAACGGTTTACTCCGTTGGTAAAAATTTGTAAGGAATACGGCACGGCTATGCGTATTGGCACCAATCATGGTTCGCTGAGTGATAGAATTATGAGCCGCTATGGCGATACGCCAATTGGAATGGTGGAAAGTGCTATGGAATTTTTACGAATTGCCAGAGGTGAAACCTATCACAATATTGTGCTGAGTATGAAAAGCAGCAATCCGCAGGTGATGGTGCAGGCATACCGCTTATTAATTAAAACAATGTTTGATGAGTTTGGAGAAATTTATCCTTTGCATCTTGGGGTAACAGAAGCTGGTGATGGGGAAGATGGAAGAATAAAATCTGCCGTTGGTATAGGAACATTATTAGAAGATGGCATTGGCGATACTATCCGGGTATCATTGACAGAAGACCCGGAATTTGAAATACCGGTGTGTAGGGATTTGGTGAAAAGATATACGAGTCGGGAGTCAGGAGTCGGGAGTCAGGAGTCAGCTGCCGATAGCGCAAAGATTTCTTACAATCCATTTGAGTATAAAAGAAGAGAAACATTTGCAGTTGATAATATTGGTGGCAAACAAGTGCCGGTGGTTATTGCTGATTTGAGCAAAATAGATAAGATAACACCAGTTCATTTACAAAGTATTGGATACACTTACGATGAAGCAACAGACAAATGGACGATTGGTGATGCGGCGGCTGATTATATTTTTACCGGTCATCAATTATTGGATTTTGCATTACCGGGAACATTGAAAGTGATTGTTTATCCTGCGGCATGGGCGGAGTCTGCAAAGGCTCCCTCTCCACAAAGTGGAGAAGTTTGGAGTGAGGTTTACTTTCCTATCTACAGCGACAGCGGTTTTACAGAAGCAGAAGTAAAAAGCGACAGACTTAATTTTGTAATGATAGATTGTTACAATGATGGTGTTGATAGCTCTGTTCATCTTGATAAATTAGCCAATGACCCATCCGTTGTTATTTGCCTTAGTTCAACAAACAGTAATGCTATGCAATCAGTCCGTCGCATGTTTGCAGAACTGATGAATCGAAATATAAAAAATCCGGTTGTATTAATTACCGACAGTAAATGGCAAACACCTGATGAACACCTGATTCATTTTGCTACTGAAACAGGTGCTTTATTTTTAGAAGGCATGGGTGATGGTATTTGTTTGGGATACAGCGGTACATCACAACTGGAAAATATTAAAGCAAGCGGTAGAACTTATTTGGAAGTAAAAGATATTTACCAGTTTACCAATAACACGGCGTTCAGTATTTTACAAGCCACCAGAACTAGAATTTCAAAAACTGAATATATCAGTTGCCCAAGCTGTGGCCGTACTTTATTTGACTTGCAGGAAACGACTGCAAAAATTCGGGCTGTCACCAATCACCTGAAAGGAGTTAAGATTGCTATTATGGGCTGTATCGTTAATGGTCCGGGTGAAATGGCAGATGCAGATTTTGGTTATGTAGGCAGCGGCCCCGGAAAAATTACTTTGTACAAAGGCAAAGAAGTGATGAAGCGGAATGTAAACAGCGAAGTGGCGGTGGAAGAATTGATTGAGTTGATTAAAGAAAGCGATGCGTGGGTGGATAATTAGTACCAATAAATTTTACTAAATTTGAAGTAAATGTATTTTATGCACTACGAGTTAATGATAAAAAATGGGCAAGACGAAAAAATAATTGATTACCTGAAAAAATTTGATTTTGTTACTGTTAAACAGAAGAAAACAGTAAAAACGAAAAAAATTAAATTGCCCACATTCAGCTATTTTGGTTTATTACCGGATTGGGATTTTGATCTAAGGGACTATAGGAAAAATAGTTACCGCAAAACTAAAGTGGAATGGTAATTGTTGATACGGACGTTATAATTGCTGCTATCAGAGCCAATAAAATGGCACTTGGTATTTTACTTAAATATAAATCTAAAGGGCTTTATATTTCCCAAGTTACTGAGATGGAATTGTTTGCAGGAGCAACTAATGCTGCCAAAAAAAATGCTGTAAATGAGGTACTAAGAAACCATGAAGTATTGCCACTCAGCAAAGCAATTGGGGATAAGGCAGCACAACTTTTAAAAACTTACAATAACAAACGGGGCGTACTGATGCTTGCAGATGCGTTGATTGCTGCCACATGTATTCATCATGGCTGTAGCCTGATTACTTTCAATACCAAAGATTTTAGGATGATAAAGGGATTGCAACTGACTAAATAGAATCTCATCTTATTCTTACAATGAAAAAAAAATACTGGATACTTCTTTTCGCAATCATTCTTATTGGTGACCTGATTGGAATTCAACTAAACAACGAAATATTGCAATTTATTTGTAAGCCTCTTATTATTCCTTCCGTTATAGGATACTTTGACTCACAGGTAAAGGATATTACAAAAGGTATTGCAAAATGGGTGGTGCTTGCGTTGGTATTTTCTTTGTTAGGCGATGTATTACTAATGTTCCAGGAAAAGAACTCAATTTTCTTTTTACTGGGCTTATCTGCATTTCTGATAGCTCACATTTTTTATATTATCTTTTTTCACAAGGTTAGAGTGAAGGAGAATGTAAAGGGTAATCCTTGGCTATTAGTGCTGGTAGTAATTTATTATGCAGCGTTGATTAGTTTGCTTTCCCCCTACCTCGCCGATATGAAAATACCGGTGCTGGTGTATGGTGTTGTTATCAGCTTTATGTTTATGCTGGCCATGCATATGCTGTTTATTAAAAATAAACCAACCGGTCAATGGATGATGATTGGTGCTTTGCTTTTTGTAATTTCTGATTCAATACTGGCCATTAATCAGTTTTATCAACCTTTTGAAGCGGCCGGTGTTTTAATCATCCTGACATATGGATTAGCACAGTTTTTTATTGTAGAAGGTGCTGGTCGTTATATAACTTCAATAGATAAAGAATAATTTTGCTGAACAAAGAACAGAACCCTGAAGAGTGCGACGCAACGAAGATGATGGTAGTACTGAAGCTGGTTCCCAAAAAATAAATATGCAACAAACAGATTTTTTAGTAATTGGTTCTGGTATAGCAGGATTAACCTATGCCCTTAAAGTAGCGAATGAATTTCCGGATAAAAAAGTATTGGTGATGACAAAAGCTGCGGCTGATGAAACCAATACCAAGTATGCACAAGGCGGAATAGCCGTAGTGAATGATTTGGAAAATGATAGTTTTCAGAAACATATTGATGACACCCTGATTGCCGGTGATGGATTATGTAATAAAAATGTAGTGGAGATTGTAGTAAAAGAAGGGCCGGAAAGAGTGCAGGAAATAATTGACTGGGGTGCCAAATTTGATAAAGAAACGGATGGCGATTATAAAAGAGGTAAAGAAGGTGGCCACTCAGAGTTTCGCATCCTGCACCATAAAGACGTGACGGGTAAAGAAATGGAAAGAGCTCTTATTGATGCTGTAGAGGAGCAGGAAAATATTGAATTTGTCAAGCATTGTTTTGTAGTTGATATAATTACACAGCACCATTTAGGTTATCTCGTTAATAAAGCCACCCCTGATGTTGAATGTTATGGAGTGTATGTGTTGAATCTTGAAACGAATAAGATAGAAAAAATATTAGCGAAGATTACTTTGCTCGCTACAGGTGGCAACGGACAGGCTTACCGCACTACAACGAATCCCTCTATAGCAACGGGTGATGGTGTGGCAATGGTGTATCGGGCAAAGGGAAGAGTGGAAAATATGGAGTTTATTCAGTTTCATCCAACTGCACTTTACGAACCATCTGTACGAGGCCATGCTTTTTTAATTACCGAAGCTGTTCGTGGTGATGGTGGTATTCTGCGAAATATGAATGGCGAAGCCTTCATGGAGAAATATGACGAACGAAAAGATTTGGCACCAAGAGATATTGTGGCTAGAGCCATAGATAGTGAGCTGAAAAGAACGGGTACGGAACATGTGTGGTTAGACTGCCGGCATTTTACCAAAGAAAAATTTACTGAACACTTTCCGAATATTTATGCCAAGTGTTTATCTATTGGTATTGATATAACACAACATATGATACCAGTAGCACCGGCAGCGCATTATAGTTGCGGTGGAATAAAAACAGATGAATGGGGTAAAAGCTCCATACGAAATTTATATGCCTGCGGCGAATGTGCATCAACTGGTTTGCATGGA
>JANORJ010000410.1:0-4041 GCA_031415255.1 Chitinophagaceae bacterium
CCGATTGATACCGGAACGGGATGTATGGCTAAGGTTAGTAAGCTTAGAAATTAAATCTTAATCCCAATTGAATCTGCCAGCGGGACAATAAATCAGGGCTATCATTAAATGTTGTTTTTAAAGAAGGATCAAACTGGTAAGTAGGTGCATTATTATTATATGATACCGATAATGGTTGAAAATAACCAGCAGTAGTGGCGTATTTACGAACACCCCATTTACTGCTAATCAGATTACCGAGGTTTACAACATCAATACTAAACTGCAGGCTTTTTCTTGTTTTGGCATTTAATATTAAATCCTGTAGAATCCGCAGATCCATTTGGCTGTACCAGGGTGTTTCGCCTGCATATTTTTCAGTGTACTGTCCTCTCTGATCACTCAGGTATTTATCCTGATCAATAAAAGATTTAAATGCCTGACGTTGTGTTGCCTGGTTTTGAATATTACCATTTACATCCAACAAATTTGTAAAGGTCATATTGTCTATTTCAGCATTAGTAGGAACATATAATAAGTCGTTGGAATTAGTGCCATCATTATTAATATCACCACCATATACATAAGCAAAGCGGTTGCCAGACGTCCATGAACTAAAGATAGAAATAGTGGTACCCCATTTTTTATCTGTTCCATAATTATACGTTTTTGAAGCAGCTAGAATAAAGCGATGTTTATTGCCATACAGTGAGTTGGAGTTAACGGCTTTATTTGCATTATTCAAAATAGGATTACGGTCAAACGCATCACTTGATATTTCTGCAGAAATAGAACTGGCATCTTTCGCTATACCAAAATTATAGGCTGCCATGGCAAACAATCCTTTCTTAAATGTTTGTTGTGCCTGTAAAGAAAAGTTGAATTGATATCCTTCTTTTGTATTTGTAAACACATAAGTATTAGTTGCTCCCTGGTTGGCGGGAAGATAAACGCTTCTTTTATCTCCTATACCAGAATTTAGCACACCTGTAGGTGTACCTAATTTATAGTTGCGAACCATCATTGCCTTTACATCTTTAGTATAAGCCAAATCAACCGTAAAGATTGTTCCGCCTGGAATTTTGAAATCAGTACCGATATTAGTCCGCCATACCTGCGGCCATCTAAAATTTTTGTCAGTTGCATTATAGAAGCCACTTGTAGGATTGCCGATATGATTGCCAATCCAAACAAATGGAAAACGGCCAGTGAAAAGTCCTGTACCTCCACGAACTTGTAAAGTCTTATTGCCTTTTACATCCCAGTTGAAACCAAATCTTGGCGAAAGCAATGGCTTAGTAGTGGGTAGTTGTGTATTGTCAAGGTCTTTTCCTTTTCCATTGGTTATTGGTTTGCCATTTTGGTCAAACAAAGTAAGTACATCGGAATTCAGTATGGTTGGAGAACCCGTACTAAATGAACCTGAGTAAGTCCCAGCATTTGGGGCAAATACATCTTCTTGAATGTTAGGCGTTGTAAAAGATAAATTATTATATAAAGGTTTGTCTATCCGCAGGCCGAAAGTCATTTTTAATTTTGAATTGACTTGTATTTCATCCTGAACATAGGCTGACAATTGTCCTACAGTCATTTTGACTAAAGCCCACTTATCTGCAACAGCTCTGTTTTGGGCATACGTATTAAATTGATCCAGATTAAAAACCCCAAACCATAATGGCATGCCTGTTGGTACATTATTCTTGAAATCTTGAATATCTACATCACCTAAAAACATATTAAAACCATACCCTGTTAAGTTAAAGGAGTTTTCAAACTTGAATGATTCATAAGAACCTCCAATAGTTATGGTATGATTTTTTTTATAAAGTGTAAAATCGTTGGTTACTTGGATGGCATCTTGTTTCAATGTGTTATTAATAGAGAATGGTTCATGTCCAGCTACTATATAACGAGTGCCAAATTTCGAGATATTGATAACAGGGAATGGGGTGGAAAAAGGATTACGGTTATCACGGAAAAGTGTATAAACCATTCTGAGTTTATTGGCCGAATTTCCTTTGAAATTAGATTTCAATTCGGTACCAAATGAATTCAACTTATTTACAATTTCATATCCTGAATTCTGAAATTGTAAAGTTGTATAATCTGGGCCTCGGCGTCCAATAGCACTTGGATGAGCAGGTTTATCTTTTTTAGCATTTAAACCATTGTAAGTGAAAGATAATTTATGAACTTGGCTGATATTCCAATCCAATTTAGCCAACCATTTATAGTTAGTCTGATCATGTGTAAAACCCTGGTATGGACCGGTTTCATATTGGAAACGGGTTTTCAATATATTACTCACTGCTATCAGGTCGGATTCCAACACTCTTGAAGTATTGGTTTTGTTTGCATTTCCTGAATTTTGTGCTACATAGCTACTGGCTCCGTCTGTTCGTTGTTCTGTTTCAAAACTCAGAAAATAAAAAAGTTTATCTTTTTTAAGGGCACCTCCAAAAGCAAAACCACCTTGTAGCTGGCTTAGGTCAGGAACAACAAGTTTAGTTCCTGAAACTTTTTTACCAGTGAGTGCTTCGCTACGATAAAAAAGATAAGCTGTTCCGAAAAATCGGTTACTTCCTGATTTAGTTACTGTATTAATACCTGCTCCCGTAAATCCTGCCTGCGTTACATCATAAGGTGCAAGATTCACTTGAATTTGTTCTATGGCATCCAATGAAATTGGTTGTGCATTTGTTTGGCCTCCCGGGGTGGGTGCATCCAAACCAAAGGGGTTATTAAAAACTGCCCCATCCAGCGAAAAATTATTGTACTGACCGTTACGACCTGCAAAAGAAATACCATTATAGTTTGCAGAAGCCGATGGTGACAGTCTTAAAAAATCATCAGCCGAACGGGAAATAGTTGGTAGTGTTCTTAATTGCTTGTTAGTAATATTGGTGGAAGCTCCAGTTCTTTTGTTGTCAAATATCTTAGAAGTAGAAGATACGGTTACGTTTCCTAACTCTTTTGATACTTCCTGCAGATTAAATTCAATAGTGTTGTTCAAGCCTAATTCCAGAAAGATATTTTCTGATACTACCTGTTGGTGGCTTACATGATTCACTGTTACTTTATATGGGCCACCCACCCGAAGGTTTGGTACCGTGAAACGACCATCAGCTTTTGTAATTAATACTTGTTTGATACCGGCATCAGGAAATTCTACAGTTACAGTTGCCGATCCAAGACCCGTTCCTTTAGCATCTGTAACCACACCGCTGATGGTGGCAGTAGTAACCTGTGCAGAAAGATTGATAGTAAAGAATAGCAAAACGGCAAAGAATAGCAGGCATTCTTTTTTTACATTTTTTTTCATATCAGTTAGTTTTCTACAAAGTATGAAAGATTAATATATTATTATCATTACAGTTTTGCACAGGATATGAACTTAAAAAAAAATTAATATTGGGAATGATTTTTTTTTAGTAAACACTATCGAATAATTTAGTTTGCAAACTCAAACTTATCTCCATCAAACAATCCTAAATCACTCAACTTCAAATGAGGTATTACCAGTAAAGCCATAAATGAAAGTGTCATAAAGGGAGAACCAAGAGTAGAACCTAATACTTCTTTTGTCATTTTATCAATAGCGGTGTAGTCCGCAGCTACCTTATACCCATCTTCATTGCTCATTAATCCGGCAATGGGTAATGGCAACATAGACTCTCCGTAATTTGTAGATACTGATACCCCGCCTTTTTTTTCAATAATAAGATTTACAGCCTTACACAAATTCCAGTCATCAGTCCCAACTGCAACAATATTATGGGAATCGTGAGCTACAGAAGATGCAAGTGCCCCAGACTTCAATCCAAAATTTTTAATAAATGCCTTGGCTACAGGAGCATTTTTATAACGGTTAACAACCACAATTTTGAGTATATCATTCTCAATATCGCTAACAATTTCCCCATACTCAACTTTAGGAGTGCATAAAATCTTATTAGTAATTAGCTGACCGTCTAAAGCCTCTATTACTTCCATGTTAAGCGGAATTGAGGTTTTAAGTGGAGTGGCAAAATCTTCAATTTTTGTTTTGCCACAGGAAAAATT
>JANORJ010000411.1:0-4028 GCA_031415255.1 Chitinophagaceae bacterium
CAGGGTTCAACCGTTTTCTGTTTTTATCAATAGCCAGTCGCTGATAACCGTTCTGATCTTCATACATAAAAATGCCATACACATCTTCCCATCTTTTCTGCGACGAGTTGAAAATAGGCCATCGCTTTTTTATTTCTGTTGATTCCAATATGCAGGCCATCATTTCCGTGCCACAGCTTTGAAAACTGATGGCATGCACATGCTGCATAAAATTTTGTTTTTGCCTGCTTTCTGAATTGTTACTGAAATGACTGTTAACCCGGTAGCGGATATTGTTGGCCTTACCTACATAAACCACTTTGCCTTTTTCATTATGGTAAAAATAAACTCCCGGTGTGTAAGGCAATTGATTAAAATGTTCTTTTGGAACGTTGGGTGGTAGTATCGATTCTTTTGAATTTCGTTGCAGACTTTTATGAATGTGTTGCTCTTTATCATTTTGCAACAGCAATTGAAATAGTTGCACGGTAGCTGCAGTATCGCCACCGGCACGATGGCGGTCAATTATTTTAATGTCCAATGATTGACACAACTTACCAAGACTGTAAGAAGGAAAGCCGGGAAATATTTTTCGGCTGAGACGGACCGTACAAAGTTTTTTTACATTCAAATCAAACCCGGCTTCTTTCAAATGACTGTTTACAAATGAGTAATCGAAGTTTACATTATGTGCAATGAAAACTTTATCCTGCAGGAGGGTGTAAATTTTTTCGGCTACGGTTTCGAATGCGGGAGCAGTTGCTACCATTTTATCAGAAATGCCTGTCATGGCAGTGATGTAATAGGGAATGGGCTGACCGGGATTGATTAGTGTTTCAAATTTTTCTATAACGTTGGTGCCATCGAACACATGAATTGAAATTTCGGTGATGCCGTTGGCAGCAGCATATCCTCCGGTGGTTTCTATATCTACTATTGCATACATGTTTGAAAAAAATCAGGACTCCGAATTTCGGATTATTTATTTGAAAAGTCGGCTATCAAATTCAAAAGGTGAAGAATCGATGATTTTTATCTTTTTAAAATCAGGGTGAAGGGGATTGATTATTATATTGTATTCCTCAGGAATAATGGCGGAAGGAACCTTAAGAACTATATTTTTCCGGGTTGATAAAAAGGAGTCACCAATAAAACGGCTGTATCCAATATCTTTCTGCCATTGTTTTTTAACGTTGATAGATGTGATACTATCTTCCGGGATACCCGGTATCTCAATTTTCATCAGGTAGTTATTCTGCAGCTCATCGTAGCTGGCATTATAAATTAATAGCTCAAGCAATGATAAAGAAATGGTGGTACTTGTATAAACAACCGGTAGTCCCACACTATTCCAGCGACCACCCCGTAGTTTGGCTCCTTCACCGCTAATGTCGTTGTAGTATTGTTCTTTGCAAAACCTGAATAGCATCATATATAAACTCCGTGTTGTATCCTTCCAAGCTGATCAATAATTAATTGAATGCCCCTGGAACTTTTTAGGGAATCAAAAGTGAGTAATTCTCCTAGCACAGGTTTATCTCTTTTAAGCCATCGGTAAAGTGCTTCTGTGCTGGTAAAGGTTTCTAAGCCCATTTTAATTAATTCCTGCATTTGTAAAATACGATCTACATAAATGCCTTCAAAGCTCTTATTATCTTTAGAATATCGTTGCAACGTTTTTTCAGAAAGATGTAAAATAGAGGCCCATTCTTTTTGCGTAAAAGCAATTTGTCTAGCAATTTTCTCAAATTTCCGGTATGGGAAATCTAGTACTGCCGGTATTATCTTTATAGAACGATAAACAGGCATTGGCTCATTCAGTATATTCTGTTCTTCGTTGAATTTGTATTTGACAGACTTTGCTTTCTTTTTCATATCCGGTCTTTTGTCCCACTAATGTACGACTTTTGTCCAACATAAAAAATAATTTTTTACACCTTTAATAATGTATTGAAAACCAATCATCGGGTTGTAAAATCAACTCTTATTATACAGTGTAAAGGTTGGTGTAGAGCCAAATAAAAAAACCGGCCCTTATTTAAAAGTAACCGGCTTTTAGCTAATTGAAATATTCTTACAGCGTCTTCAACACATCATTCATACTTCGCACTGCATCTGCACTTTTATTAAACGCTGCTTGTTCTGTTTCGTTCAATTTAAAATCAAGAATTTTTTCCCAGCCATTTTTTCCAATAATAACCGGAACGCCGAGGCAAATATCTTTTTGTCCGTACTCACCATCTAATGCCACGCAACAGGTAAATAATTTCTTTTCATCTCTTATAATCGCTTCTACCAATGCTGCACCTGCTGCACCCGGTGCATACCAGGCAGAAGTGCCGATTAAAGCAGTAAGTGTTGCGCCACCTACCATCGTATCTTTTACTATTTTCTCTTGTTGTTCAGCAGTTAAGAAATTAGTAACAGGAGCACTGTTCCAGGTAGCCAAACGCATTAAAGGAATCATGGTGGTGTCACCATGCCCGCCAACAACTACTGCATTTAAATCAGCCGGGCTGCAACCAAGGTGCTGACTTAATTGATATTTAAATCGGCTGCTATCTAATGTGCCGCCCATTCCAATAATTTTATTTTTTGCTAAACCTGTTGATTGCAATGCCAGGTAAGTCATTGTATCCATTGGATTGCTGATAACAATGATGATGGCATTAGGAGAATGTTTTAAAATATTTTCTGCCACTCCTTTTACAATACCTGCATTTACACCAATCAACTCTTCACGGGTCATGCCGGGCTTGCGGGGAAGACCGGAGGTGATAACCACTACATCACTATTAGCAGTTTTTGTATAATCATTAGTACTGCCGGTAATTTTAGTGTCAAAACCAAGGAGTGTTGCTGTCTGCATCATATCCTGAGCTTTACCTTCGGCAACGCCTTCTTTGATATCGAGTAAAACTAATTCAGTAGCCAATTCTTTACGGGCAATATTATCAGCACAGGTGGCACCTACTGCACCAGCACCTACAACAGTTACTTTCATGGAAAAATAATTTATAAAATGAGGAATTGATTGCGGGGCAAAGGTAAGGGATTCATGTTTTCAGGCTGTGGAGTTGACTATTGATTATTGAATATTTGTTATTGAGAATTTGCTGTAAAAAATATCAACAGTCAATGTTTGCCAAACAATTTACAAGGGAGCCGCTGTCTTTATTTTTCCAGCTCCTTCAGCACCCTATCCATCGGTAAGCCACCTTCAAAAACGGAGATTAATTCTTTCTTCTTATTATAAAAAGCCAGAAACGGCAGGCTGTGAATCATAAAAAAACTGGTCAAAAAATAATTGATGTCCTGACCCACTGTAATGTTTTTGTAGTTCATCAGGCTATATCGTTGACGGAAAGCCATCATCGAATCAAAAGGCATGTTGGTGGCCATCACTATCCGGATGTCTTTAAAATCATTTATCCGTGCTGTCAATGCCTCTGTTTCATGCTGACAATGTTCACACTGCGGATTAAAAAGCATCAGCATAACAGGCTGTTTTTTATCTAGGTCTTTTTTGGTGAAAAAAGAAGCACTATCCGGCAACAATAACTTTACCGGGGGAAAAGAAGGAAACCTTTTATAGGGTGGTTGCAAAGAATCGTTTTGTGCAGCAGCCGAGATGACAAAAAATAAACCAGTCAGGGCTAAAAATATTTTTTTCATTAGTCAAAGATAATTGGGAAAATGAATGGTCGTTTGCTAAACGTTGATAACGACGTTTTTGAATGTAAAGAAGTTGCCTTTTCTAACCAGCAGCTTCCTTTTGCCAGCAACTATCCCTGCCGTATCTTTGCGCCTCGCCAGAATAAAGCTAAAGCGAAGTTCTGGCCTCAAATAATTTTTTTATAGCTCGCATCCGGCAATAAACGGGTAACAGCTCAAAGTTTTAAAATGGCAAATACATCAGACATAAGCCGGGGATTGATAATAAGCCTGGTTGGTAGTATTTATACGGTGGTATAATTTGGAGATAATAAAACGGCTCGTGCCGCTGCTAAAGTGTGGGCAAAGTTGAAAGGAGTAGATAACAACAGATC
>JANORJ010000412.1:0-3049 GCA_031415255.1 Chitinophagaceae bacterium
AGCGGCCAGATGTGTTCACTACTTCATACTAATTTAATTTCTCGGCGAAAAAGACCACCAGTCTTTCATCACTCATTTTATTTGAAGTAGATTCTTCTGTTTTTACATTTTTAAACTGTGGCGTTGCCGCCAGGTAATGAATGAATTGTTCCTGCACCTGGCCCGTACCGGTTGCATGTAGGTGAGTGGCATTTTGTAAATGCGTAGTTATTTCTTTAAAAAATTTTGCCTGTAGCATTTTTTTTTGATTGTGCTCATTCTTTTGGCTGGGACTTGGGGAAATTTCTTCCCCAATTATATGAGTAAGTACCACCAGTGCCCCGGTTTCAGTATTATTACTACCCACTATAGTAGCATGATGTGTATCCATCCACACACCGAATTGCTTTTGATTAACCATGTTTGTTTGTTTTAATGTGCCAGAGCATAATCAATAACCATACCCCGAAAATAAATTATACACTTGGATGCAGAACATAAAATTGAATGGTTTATTAAAAATAGTTGTAATAGAATCTGTAGTATGTTTAAAAAATGGGGATTAAACTCACCTTAGTGTGACAATATTTTACGGTTTGAGTAATTTAAAACACATTATACACCTAATCTGCGCTACAATAAGTAAGGCAAAGTTTTTGCTTTTTACACAGAAAGAAAAAAGAAATAGTGGAAATGAAAGTGCAAACAGCGATGATAATTGATGATGATGAAGATCTGGGGACTTTATTAGCCTCGATACTAGAAACGAGAAAAATTCATGCCCTCACAGTAAATTCTCTTGCTGAAGCGGAAAACTACCTCTCATACATGAAGCCCACTGTAATTTTTCTTGACAATAGTTTTCCGGAAGGATTGGGAGTAAATTTTATCCGAAGCATCAAATCGGCAGATGAAGAAATTAAAATAATAATGATGACAGCAGATGAAGATGCCTGGATAGAAAAGAAAGCAGCAGATGAAGGAGCAAATTATTTTTTAAAAAAACCATTTAACGTACAAATCTTTAATGGGGTGTTGGATAAGTTTAATTTACGAAAAGTATAGACAGCTGAACAAAGGTTTTTAATCAAATGAATTACTGTAGAAATACCAGTCATCCTGATATTGGAGTTTTTTTTAAATATTCATTTACATTTGAGGATGCAAAACCTCAAACCATACTTTCTACTAAGAGACGATGTAACTTTTCTCAACTTTGGTTCATTTGGCGCCTGCCCAAAACCGGTTTTTGAAACCTATCAGAATTTTCAATTGGAATTGGAGCAGGAACCGGTACAGTTTATTACCGTAAACGGATTAAAGTATTTAGCTACTGCCCGCGAAGCCTTGGGCAATTATCTCCATTGCGATAAAGATGATTTGGTGTATGTAACCAATCCATCGTATGCGGTGAATGCCATTGCCAAAAGTTTTGATTTGCAACCCGGCGATGAAATACTAACTACCGATATTGAGTATGGCGCCTGCGATAAAACATGGGAATACTATTGCAAAAAAGCTGGAGCTAAATATGTAAGGCAGCATATACCATTGCCCATACAATCAAAAGAAGAATTGGTGGCAGCATTTTTTAAAGGGCTTAGCAGTAAAACCAAATTAGTTTTCCTTAGCCATATTACCAGCAGCACCGCCCTGCGATTACCAGTAGAAGAAATATGTGCTGCCGCAAAAGAAAAAGGTTTACTGACTTTTGTAGATGGCGCCCATGCACCGGGGCAGGTTCCTTTAAATTTACAAAACTCTCCATTTGATTTTTACACCGGTGCTTGTCATAAATGGATGATGACACCCAAAGGCAGTTCATTTTTATATGTAAAGAAAGAATACCAAAAATTGGTGGACCCATTGGTAGTAAGCTGGGGTTATAATGCGTTGTTTCCATCCGGCTCACAATTTTTAGATTATCACCAGATGAATGGCACCAGAGATTACACGGCTTTTTTAACAATACCTGCTGCCATACAATTTATGAAAGAACATAACTGGGAACAAGTGGCAACCAGTTGCCGCCAGTTAGTACAAGCTAATGCACCTGCTCTTTGTGCGTTGCTTGGTGCTGCGCCTCTTGCACCGGTAACGGATGATTTTATTCTGCAACTTTTTAGTGCGCAAATAAAAACAACAGAGCCTGAAAAACTGCACCGGCATTTTTTTGATAAATATAAAATTGAAATACCGGTAATGCGGCATGGCGACAAAGTGTACCTGCGTTATTCTATTAATGCTTTTAATAGCCAGCAAGATTTGAATAAACTGTTTGCTGCCATAAAAGAGATAAAGAAAGAAACGAATTTGCTAGCCTAGTTACTATCGGGTTTACCGTGTAGTTTTTTCTACCTTCAACTCCTCCTACATTCCGTAATAAAAAGCAGGGGTATTACTTTGTAATACCCCTGCTTAAAAACCACTATTCTATTTCAGTAACGTCCTTCTTTCTTATCTTTTGACCGACCGATCATGTATCCTAGTCCGCCAAGAACCACCCCACCAATAGCCCCACCAGCTACCCGGTTACGTTTATTAATGACAGCTCCAACTAAAATACCTGAGCCTCCACCAATTGCTCCATACTTCGCCGCTTTACTCCAACCTTTCTTTTTAGCTACCATTGCATTGTTACTGGTAGAAGATGTCATTGAACCAGTTTTATTTTTTACTGATCTGGTTTTATTAACGGCGACAGTTTTATTAACTGGTTCAGCTAGCTGTTGCTCATTCATAGCTTTCCATGCCTGAAATTGTGCTAAGCCTACAGTATCGGCAACTGAAACTGGAATTGCCACAGTAGGGTTACTCTTACATGCTGTTACAACTACAGCTATTGCTGCAGCTATTGTAATAAAGGATAAAAATTTTTTCATAACTGTAGATTTAAAGGATAAATGAATAATAAGATAACAGCTACCCTATTTCATAAACAATGCCAGAGAGATTTGATATGTTAAGAGATTAGTTTCAATATCCTCAACTAACTTAGTATAAGAAGTTTAGGTAGGCCTTCTTTTAACATTCATACATATGCTGCAGATGTTTCGAAGTAGATTACTTT
>JANORJ010000413.1:0-1851 GCA_031415255.1 Chitinophagaceae bacterium
GTCAATGCCCCTTTAAATAGATAGATACCACTGCGAAGATGCAGTTTATGCCAGACTAATTTTTCAAATCCGCCTTCTTCACCTGCTTCCAGCAACAAAGGCATCAGCACATTACTGATTGCTTGCGATGCTGTACGGGAAAAACCGGATGGAATATTAGGAACGCAATAATGTATCACCCCGTATTTCATAAAAATGGGATGCTCATGCGAAGTGATTTCTGATGTTTCAAAACAACCGCCCCGGTCAATGCTAACATCGATGATGACAGAGCCGGGTCGCATATTACTTACCATTTCTTCCGCTACTACCATCGGTGTTCTGCCGGTTTCGGAACCTAAGGCGCCTACTGCCACTTCACAAGTCTTTAATTGCTTGGCCAGCATTCTTGGTTCTATTACTGATGTCCATAAACGGTGGCCGATATTATTTTGCAATCGCTTCAACCGATACACACTATTGTCAAAAACTTTTACAGAAGCACCTAATGCCAAGGCAGCTCTTGCCGCATACTCTCCCACTATCCCGGCACCGATGATGATAACTTTTGTTGGTGCAATACCGGAGATACCTCCCAACAAAACTCCCTTACCATGATTAGCCGAACCGAGATACTGGGCTGCAATCAACATTACCGCACTGCCAGCAATTTCACTCATACTGCGAACGATAGGATAAGAATCGCTGTCGTCTTTTAAATTCTCAAATGAGATAGCCGTTATTTTTTTCTCCATCATCTTTTCCAAAATGTCTGCTTTTAGTACAGAAAGATGAATAGGAGAAATAATGATTTGGTTGAATTGCAGTAGGTCTAAATCTTCATCAATTATTGGAGCACTCTTCACCATAATAGGTGCTTTGAAAATACTTTCCCTGTCGTACACAATTTTAGCACCAGCTTCGCTGTAATCTTTATCGCGGAAATGAGAAGCTTCTCCGGCGTTGTGCTCAATCATTACCTGGTGGCCGTTACTTATCAATACACTTACCGCATCGGGAGTTAATGCAATACGGTTTTCCTGGAAAGCAATTTCCTTAGGAATACCAATCATCATGCCTTCTGCCTTTGGCTTTATATCCAGGGTTTCTTCTAATGTTTCGTAGCTGAAAGAGGTGCTTATTTTGGGCTTCTGCTGGCTCATGAGAGAGTTTCGGGTTATGAGTTACGAGTTTTGAGACCGCTAATGCCGACTCGATTCGTGTTAATCAAATGTACTTAAATATCGGTGATTTTGAGCCGTCTTGTTTTGTCACCAACCAGTTCTATATATACATGAACAGTGTTTTCAGGAAAAATTGATGGAGCCCTTTCCGGCCATTCCACCAGGCAGATATAACCGCTGTATAACGCATCTTCTACACCTGCCCGCAAGGCTTCTTCCTCGTCTTTTATGCGGTAGAGGTCCATATGAAATAGTACTTTCTTTGTTCCTTCGCAATTATACTCGTATTCATTGATAATAGAAAAAGTAGGACTGCCAACTACATCCTTCACTCCCTTTACATCACACAGTGCATGAATGAAAGTGGTTTTGCCCGCACCCATTTGTCCATGAAAAGCAAAAACAGTTTTGCCTTCCACTGCCTCCCAAAAGGCTTTTGCAACATCGTTAATATTCTCAAGAGAAAAACTCCATTCCATGTCACAAATTTAGGGCAAACTGTGCCACGGTTTAAAACCGTGGCACAGTTACCAGCTTTATGCAACCTTGTTGTTATAGTATTTCCTTATTCGAAAAATCCGCCGTTGAAAGTTCGGTAAATTTGCAACATGGAAAAGGTTCAATGGAAAGTAGATGGAATGGATTGCACCACCTGTGCCCTGAACATTCACAAATACCTGGAAAAACA
>JANORJ010000414.1:0-3477 GCA_031415255.1 Chitinophagaceae bacterium
GTATTCAGCCGGGAAAAGACTAACAAAATTCAGTCGCTTGAGTTTAGCGAACAGATACGTATTACCGAAGAAGAAGTAAAAAGGATAAAACAGGAAGAACAACGCCGCCAAAATATTCAGTACGCATTGATAGCATTGGGTATTATCACATTCATAATTTTGTTTTTAGTGCTAAGTCACAGCATTATTATCAATTCTAAACTCATTGAGTTTTTCGGTATAATTGCTTTACTGATTGTATTTGAATTTCTCAACTTATTACTCCATCCATTTTTAGAACGTATCACTCATCATTCGCCGGTGCTGATGTTACTGGCATTGGTTTGTATTGCTGCCTTATTAGTTCCATTGCATCATAAATTAGAAAAATGGGCTACGCATAAATTGGTGGAGAAGAATAAACAGGTACGGCTGGCAAGTGCTAAGAAAACGATTGAGAAGCTGGAAAACAACTAAATTATTAATACCAATGAAAAAGATAATACTACTCATTTATTTTATTGTTAGTCTACAAACTACTTTTAGCCAAAGCAATAATATCGATACAACTCTCCAAACAATTATTGCGGAAAAAGATGACTACAAACGGATTGACATGATGATCCATTTTTTTGGGATGACTTCAGAAATTGATCCTGTCCTGGATATGCAAAATGCTCAAAAGCTACTGTCGCTCGCAAAAAAAAATAAAGACAAGATAACTGAAGCATTTGCCTTGTCTGAGATAGGATATGATTATCGGGCATTTGGCAATACTGCAAAAAGTTTGGAATATAACTTGAAAGCAGATTTGTTAGCTAAAAAGACAGGAAATGAAAAATTAATATCTCATACAGGACTTAGCCTTGCCCATATCTATAAAGACCAGGCAGATTATTCTAAAGCTGTTGGCACTTATTTATCTGTTGTACAAACTGGCTCTGCTTTAAAAGATAATATATTACAAATATGGGCTTTTACCAGCCTTGGCCAGGTGTATATTCGAATGAACAAACTGGATTCTGCCTTAGTGTGTTGTCAAAGAGCTCATGAGCTTAGTATGCAAATTCACTATACTGATTTTTTAAGCAACAATCTTAGGTATTTAGGAAGCATACATGGTAAAATGGGCAATCATGCCCTTGCTGTAGGTTACTTTGATATGGCAATAAAAGAGGCATATCGAAGCAACTCGACCAGGTGGAAAAATGAATGCTACACAGCATTGGCAGAATATTATCATGATATCCATCAAAATGATTCCAGCTTAACTTATGCTAAAAAAGCTATTGCCGTTGTTAAGAACACTCCCTTCTCTAACAAAACTGTTATACCCGCAAAACTACTTTTGGATATTTATGAAAACAACAATAGCGACAGCGCAATAAAATATTTTAAAGTTTACAGGGCAGCCAATGATAGTTTGTTCGGTACAAAAGTAATTCAACAAACACAGGTGCTGAAATTTGAAAATGAAGTTCGTCAGCAGGAAATTGCTACAGAAAAAGTAAAAGCCGAACAGCAACGCAAACAGAATATCCAATATGCTTTACTTGCCCTCGGCATTATCACATTCATTATTTTGTTTTTAATGCTCAGCCGCCGCCATATCACCAACACAAAACTCATTCAATTCCTCGGAGTAGTTGCCCTATTGCTAGTATTTGAATTTTTAAACCTGTTACTGCATCCTTTTTTAGAGCGGATCACCCATCATTCGCCGGTGCTGATGCTCCTGGCTTTGGTTTGTATTGCAGCATTATTGGTTCCTCTTCATCATAAATTAGAAAAATGGGCGACCCATAAATTAGTGGAGAAGAATAAAGCAGTAAGGCTGGCCAGTGCCAGGAAAACGATTGAGGAATTGGAAAAGAACTAACTTAACTGAATCATGAAAAAGCTACTCCTCTATGTTTCCTACTTTTCATTAATACAAAGCGGCTTTACCCAAAACAAAACCGACAGTTTAAATAATATTTTAGCTGGCACAACTAATTCCATAGAACGATTTGACCTATATAGCAAAATAGGCGAAGAGTATTTTTCAAGCGGTAACAATAATCTCGACTCTGCATCCTGTTTAAAAATGCTGCAGATAGCTCAACAGTTAAACAACGATTCATTACTTGCTATCAGTTACAATTTTGTAGGGAACTTATTTTTATTTAATACAGGTGATTACAGCAAGTCGCTTGAATATTTCTTTAAAGGCATCCCACTGGCACAAAAGACCAATGACAAAAGAAGACTAAGTTCCATATACATTGATATCAGTATTGTGTATGAAAACCTGGGCAATCCCGATGAACAAATAAAATATATAAGGAAAGCTGAAGCGGCATTGCCCGACAAGAACTCCGCTATGTATAATTACATGGTACGGCAGGTACAGTATAACTATAGCAGGTATTTTCTATACATGCAAAAACCGGATTCTGCCATGCATTATACGCAGGCATTAATTGAAACAAACCTCAGGTTAAGAAGTTTTCTTTATGAAACCTATGCACAAATGTTATCAGGGGCTATACATGAGCAACTAGGCGATAACGAATTAGCTGCCTTTCATTTTAAAAGAGCAAATGCCCAGTCAGACTCCATGCAGTATTCTTATGTAAAGTTTATTATCAAGCCAGCCTATATTAATTTCTTACTCAGCAGCAATAAAATTGCCGACGCACAAATGCTGGCGCAGCAATTACTTGAAACAGGTAAAAAACTTAATAATTATGATTTTAAACATGCGGCTGCCGGTTTTTTAAGAACTGTTTATGATAGTCTGGACCAAAAAGACAGTGCTTACTATTATGCAAGGCTGGAGTCTGCATTTAGAGATTCTGTATTCAGCAAAGAAAAAACCAATAAAATACAATACCTGGCTTTTAGTGAACAAATGCGCATTTCGGAGGAAGAAGCCAAAAAAATTCAGGAAGCCGGTCAACGCAAACAAAATATTCAATACGTCTTAATTGCTCTTGGTATTATCACTTTTATTATTTCCTTCCTATTACTCAGCCGCCGGTTTATTACCAACGCAAAAGTTATCGAGTTCTTCGGTATTATTGCTTTGCTGATTGTATTTGAATTTCTCAACTTATTACTCCATCCTTTTTTAGAACGCATCACACATCATTCACCGGTGCTGATGTTGCTTGCTTTGGTTTGTATTGCTGCGTTGCTGGTGCCTCTGCATCATTACCTGCAAAAAATGATTACACATAAATTAGTGGAGAAGAATAAAGCGATGCGGTTGGCAAGTGCTAAGAAAACGGTTGAGGAGTTGGAAAAGCGGTAAAAAAGATAATCCTGTGTTTATATTCACCAAATATTACTCCTTTTGGTGAATACAATCACCAAAATAATTAGAAAAATATTTATGAAAAAAATAATAACTTTCTTTTGTATTGTTGTAAGTATCCAAGCTGTTATTGGCCAAAACAATAACCCTGGCAGTACAAAAGTGGCATTAGCCAACTACAAAAACCCCTTGGACCGATT
>JANORJ010000415.1:0-2309 GCA_031415255.1 Chitinophagaceae bacterium
TTATTGCTCGTTTATAATACGCTACCTTATTTTACTTTCAGCAAAGATTTCAGCTTTATAGAAGAAAGAAGTTTTTTGTTTAAAAGTAACTTCTATAATACCTGCTTTTATATTCACATTGCCGCAGGTTCTCTTTGCATCCTTACTGCCCTTATCCAATTTTCGAGATATATTTTGAAAAAGACAAAAGCTATTCATCGTTTTTCAGGCAAGATATATGTTTTTGTAGTCCTGTTTCTTGGAGCACCCACCGGTCTTTACATGTCTTTTTTTGCAAAAGGCAGTTTTTGGGAAAGAGCTTTGTTTATGTTCATGGCCGGTTTTTGGTTTATTACCACTTTAAACGGATTAACTACCATTCACAAAAAAAATGTTATTGCTCACAAAGTGTGGATGATACGTAGCTATGCAATGGCAATGACGGCAGTTACCTTCCGGGTTTATCACATTGTATTTTATGTGCTGGATTGGGGCCACCTGGAAAACTATGAATTATCGCTCTGGATAAGTGTGATTGGCAATATGCTGTTTGCCGAATGGATTATTTACCGGCAAAGTAAAAGTTATTTAAAATCGTTTGCTACCTAACCTATTGAATTAATATTTTAACCATTTAAAAAATAATAACATGAAATCAATCTTGTACGTAGGCGCCACGTTAATGATAGGTGCCAGCATTTACGGGTTTGTGGACTACAAACAGACCAAGGGCAAAAAAGAATTTAAAGAAATGTATGCTGAAGAAAAAGAAACAGCACCTGTTGTTGCAATTGCCGACAACAAAACAATTGAGCCAGTTGTAAAAAAGGATGCAAGTACTAATAACCGAAATGTGGTTACTAATAGAAAAGTAATCTCCAAAAAACAAGTGGTTGGCAAAGAAGAAGAATCGATTACTTCCATTAAACCAATTTCAGACGATGAAAAGATTGCCACAACCGACACAAAAGAGATTGGAATAGCAACAGTGGATTTGAAAGTATCTAACGATGTGGCAGTTGAAAAAAAGATAAAGAAAAAAAGAAAAATCAGCACTAAACTTTTCAGCCGCGGTGGAATGGATGATCGCTACATAGAACCAAAAGTAAAAAAGGAAGTACTTAAAGATGAAGGAAAGAAGATTGAAATTAAAGAACAGTAAAATATACAGTGGAGTACCCTTACCCCTGTCTCGTTTTAAATGAGACGGGGGTTTTTATTTCCACTTTAGTGTGTTTATTAAATGCTGTAAATCTTTTTTCAAGAAATCATTTACAATACCCAGCGAATCGGCATTGGGTGTTGCATCAAAATATAATGCGCCCCGTAAAAAATGTTTGGTTGAATCTGTTAAAAAAAACTGGTTAGCTGTTGCCGTATTTCCTCCCAGAGAAAAATAAACACCTTCTACACTATTGGGAGTTTGCATCAGGCTGTCGTTTATGCCGGTTGATACATCCACATGCTGTTTATACGCCAATTTAAAACCATCTCTTACCAACGAATCAAATTTATTTTTTCCGCCGATGGCTTTATAACTGATATAAATTCTGCTGGCAAACTGCGGCACATCAATATTTACCCACCAGTCGCCTGCTTTATCATCAAAAAAAGTGGAATCCTTATTTACCGTAGCGTATACCGGATACTCAAATGTGTAAGGATAGCCGGGCTGGTCAAATGGTTGGTATTTTTTTTCGGGAAAGTCTATATGAAAAAATCCTTTTTTCTTTCCGGCAGAATAATCACTGTTGCAGGAAATCGTCAATAAATAAATGCAACACAGTAAAAAAAAGAATTGAAATAGTTTAGACATAAGAAGTTTGTTAATCAATTTTAGGTTTGATTGTCACTTTTACTAATTGGATTCTGTTATTATCAGCCTGCATAATGCCAAATTCAAAATCTCCGCAGGGGATCACCCAATCTACGGTAGGAAGTTCGCCTGCCACTTCCAGGATCAATCCGGCCAATGATTCACTTTCTCCTCTCACTTTATCAAATGTAGTCATCGGTAGCTTCATGATCCTGCACATATCATGAATCATTATTTTGCCTTCGAAAATATAATTTTGATCATCCACCTTATAGTTATTGCTTTCTTCTTCATCAAACTCATCCCTTATATCACCAATTACTTCTTCTAAAATATCTTCCATTGTTACGATGCCACTGGTGCCACCAAACTCATCCACTACCACAGCAAAGTGAATATGCTTTTGCTGAAAATCTTTCAACAAGTCTTCAATCAATTTTGGTTCGGGCACAAAATATGGTTGCCGCATCAGCGGATGCCAGTCATAGTTTTCTTCTTCATTCAGATAGGGAAT
>JANORJ010000416.1:0-2386 GCA_031415255.1 Chitinophagaceae bacterium
GAAGTAACATTGCATACGGGGCTTGGTACTTTCCGACCTATAGAGGTGGAAGACCTGAGCAAACATAAAATGGATGCTGAATATTACAACATAGATGACACAGCTTGCAAGATTGTAAACCGTGCCAAAGAATATGGTCACCGCATCTGCTCCATCGGCACCACTACCATGCGGGCTATGGAATCATCTTTCACTGCACAAAAATTATTGAAACCATCTGAGGGCTGGACGAATACTTTTATTCACCCACCGTATGAATTTAATATTGCGGATTCATTAGTTACGAATTTTCACCTGCCTAAAACAAGTTTGTTGATTATGACTTGTGCCTTTGCCGGGTATGAACTGGCGATGGAAGCTTATAAAAAAGCTATTAAAGACAAATACAGGTTCTTTAGTTATGGAGATGCGTTGTTGATTATCTAACGGAACTTTTCGAAATATTTTTGAACAGCTTCACAGAAATGTGGAGCTGTTTTGTTTTATGTACTTCTTAATAGTTCAATGTAACTCCTGCCCCAAACCCCATATCACTATCGTAGTGTGTTCGTACAGAAAAGTTGCGGCCTAGAATGTAATTCAATCCTATCATGTACTCTTTGTCCGTGTTCACCATAAAGGCTGCTCTTATTTTTTTTGCAACAGGTATATCTTCTCTCATCAATTGTAAACGAAAAATGCCGTCTGTATACACTTCTGCCTGAAAACGGACCAGCATTGGCAACGTATAATTGACACCGACGCTTAATACTGACCTGTTATCTTTTGTGTTCGTTTGTCCGAAGAGATTTTTCTCTTGTTCGTCAATGCCCATTTTTCTATACCGCCAGTCAAACCCAACAAATGGCATGAGCCATTGCATTTTTCCTAAGTATCTGCCGATATGTGTTTCCGTTTCGTAGCCGTGCATGTCATGATAGCCCAAACGCCATTCGCCGCCAATGCTCCAACGGGTATTTTGTAGCATTATTTCCCCGTCGTTGCCATTAGTTGCAAAATCATTTTGAAACATGAAGTGCATTTTTTTGTCGTCGGCAAAAAGTTTTCTTTGTGCCAGTTTTGGATTTGGAATTAATGGATTGGGTGCTTGATTTTCATAACTAAACACTCTGCCCATTCCACTCATCATGTGGTAAAGGATATGACAATGGAAAAACCAATCTCCTTCTACATTCGCATTAAACTCCAACGTATCAGTTTCCATTGGCATAATATCAATGATATTTTTAAGCGGCGCATATTCTCCTTGTCCGTTAATTACCCGGAAATCATGACCATGCAGGTGCATGGGATGTCGCATCATGGAGCCGTTAAAAAGAACAAGCCGCAGGTTTTCTCCTTTCCTTACTAAAATTTTATCAGCCTCACTCACTACTTTATTATCCAAACTCCACACATAACGGTTCATATTTCCGGTGAGTTCAAATTTTAATGTTCTTGTAGTGCTTACAGGAAGAGTTGTTTTCTCCGGTGATTTAAGCATTGCATAATTCAATGTAACAATGTCAGACATAGCATTACTGTTATACTGATTATGATTTGCATGAGGATTGTCATTCATTGACATAGTATCCTTTGGTGTGTCTCCTTTTTTCTGTTCCTCTCCGGTAATTTCTGGATACATTACCACATTCATATCCATTTGGTTCAGGCTCATATTCATTCCCATATCATCCAAATCGCCATTCATTTTCATCATGCCATTCATCATCTTCATACCTTCAAAATATTTTAACCGGGGCATTGGGGCAATGAGTTGTTTAATCCCATTACCGATGTATAATGAAGCTGAATTTGTTCTGTCCTCTGTAGTTGCCAGTAATTCATACGATGTACTGTCGGCAGGAATAGTAACGATAATATCATAAGTTTCCGAAACCGCAATGATTAACCTGTCCACTTCAACAGGTTCTGTATCGTTGCCGTCACTGGCAACAACCGTTATTTTACCCCCTGCATACCTGAGCCAGAAATAAGAAGAAGCTCCGCCGTTTGAAATCCGTAATCGGACTTTATCACCAGCTTTCAACTGTTTACCATTTACTTCACTAATAGTTGATTCTGGTTTCCCATTCATAAATATTCTGTCATAGTAAACATCACTTACATCCATTGCCAGCATCCGCTTCCATTCGTTTTGCAATTTGGTTTTAAAATGTCCTGCCTTGGCTGCTTCTGCATAACTCTGTACTGCATTTTTCTTTAATGCAAACCAGTCTGTAGCAATATGCAGCATCCGGTGTACATTGTCTGGTTTCAGGTCTGTCCATTCGCTTAAAACAATCGGTACTGTTGGTATGTCCCATTCTTCTCTTTTATTCATAATAAAAGAACCATACATACCTATTTGTTCCTGTAAACCTGAATGACTGTGATACCAGTGTGT
>JANORJ010000417.1:0-11303 GCA_031415255.1 Chitinophagaceae bacterium
CGGAACTAAACGAAGCTTTATACACAAACCCTTTATGGCCATACAAGGTTCTGATATATTCACCATTGACACCATTCCAAAGTATGGCAGTTTCATCTCCTGATGCAGTAGCAATATACTTTCCATCGTAACTATATTCACCTGCTCTTACTATCCATGTGTGCTTGTTCAAACTGGCTACCTGTTTACCCGATTCAACATCCCAGATTTTAGCAGAACGATCAAAAGAAGTTGTTAGTATATGTTTACCATCAGGACTAAATTTGGCTGTGTTTACCTGCTGGTCATGATTTAATACATGTAAAATTTTTCCATTTTCAACATCCCAAACAATGGCTGTCTTATCTTCTGATGCAGTAACTGCCTTTGTAGCTTCTCTATTAAAATTGGCATGATTGACATTATCCTTATGTCCAACCAATATTTTCAACAGTTCTCCTGTTTCTAACTTCCATACCCGTGCAGTATTGTCTGTTGATGCAGTAATTATCAATTTGTTATTGTTGCTGAAATCAGCAAAATATATCCAACTTGTATGTCCTGTTAATGAATAAATTTTTTTTGCACCTTTCAAATCCCAAACCATGCAGCTATTATCACCAGAGGCGGTTAAAAAATAATTTTTATCATTAGACATGTTGCCAAAAAAAGCTTCATTATTTGCTCCGCTTAACTGGCTAACCATTCGTCCGGTTTGTACATTCCAAAACTTTACTGTATGATCGTCAGATGTACTGATAATAGTTTTTCCATCTGGACTAAAAGAAAGACTATTGATCATTCCCTGATGGCCTTCCAGAGTATGGAGCAATTTTTTATTTAGTGGGTTCCATATTTTTATAGAAAGATCTCTGCCACTTGTTGCTATTATTTTTTCAGCAGGACTGAAAATTGCATTATACACCCATCCTTTATGACCGGCCAATTGATATTCAAGTTTTCCTGTACCAATATCCCACACATAAGATTGATTGTTTCCTGACCCTATTATTTTTTTTCCACCCGGAGACCAGTTTACCGATGATAGCCGGTCATCTTTCGAAAAATGATGCAGCAATTTTCCCGAAACTAAATCCCATAAATACGCTGATGCATCAGTATCTGTAAGGGTTAATAATTTTTTTTCATCAGGACTTAAACTAAAGCTTGTAGTATTCTTTGCATCCGGAATTAGTTGCTTTATAAATTTTCCGGTTTTAATATCCCAGTAACAAACAATATAATTTTCGGTAAGACTAATGAGATGCTGATTGTCTGCTGTAAAAACAACTGACTTTAATTTGCCAGCATGCTTAAGCCAGTGAACTTTTTTTCCAGTTTTTATTTCCCAAATAATAACGGAACTATCGGTGGATCCTGAAGCCAAGTAATTACCATCATTAGAAAGGGCTATGGCAGCCAGCGAAGAAGAATAAATAGTTTGCCCCATTAGATTGTCAAAATCAATAGGAGGGGTTTGACCATGAAACAACCGATACTTTATTTTTCCTGTTAATGCATCCCAAATAATAACCGTGTTATCACCTGCGGTAATTATATTATTATTATCCTTTGTGAACTTTGCAAAAAGCACCGGCTTTGTATGCCCTTCTAGACTAAACAGTAACCGACCAGTTCGAAGCTCCCACACCTTAGCTGTTTTATCTGCAGATGGTGTAACAATAAATTTACCATCAGCACTAAAATCGGGTGAATAAATTTCAGCTAAATGTCCTTTGGGAATACCTAAGACCGGCAATTGCCCTTGCAATTTCAGTATCCAAAAAAAACTTAATAAAAAAAATAAACTCTTCAACAATGATCTTCTCATTTCCATAACTACTAATAAACTATAAAAAATACCTACGATTAGGTTTTACTTTTCTTTTAATTAATCAATGCTTAAAAACTCCAATCCACCGCTATCGTTTCATTTCTGGAAGTTGGCTTTTGTAACCCATTAGTTAGTTGCTCTACTCTTTCACCCACTATCTTTTTCAGTTCACTTATTTTTAGGGTGGGATATTTATTCAAGGCTTCTAATATAGAGAAAGTAAACACACCATTCTTTAAATCATTTCTTTCCAGGGCAAATTGTGTTCCGGCTGCTGCAGAAATAATTGTTGCTCCAGTACTTTTACCCACATTTACAAACAGACTTTGCATCAGTTCAAAACTATTTTTCAATCCAATACGACCTTCTTGTTTATAAGCAACCGGTTCCACTCCTTTTATTAATGAATCAGAACTAGCTTTTAATCTAATAAGTTCTTCTTTATCCACTTCGCCACTGTGGCAGGCATCTATCAGCAATAATTTTTTTCTTGCTGGAATACTATCCAATAAATTTTCCAGTTCGTCGTAAGGTAGTCCGTTTTGTTCGGGCTTTTCAAAATTGACAGCATAAGTAGATAAATAATAATCATACTCCTTATTCAACATACCATGACCGGAGTAGGCAATAATCACTTTATCGTTTTCAGTAGTTTGCTGTAGTTTTTGCTTTAATGCTTTTACATTGCTAATGGTTACGTTCTTATTAAATAATGTATCAATAAAAATATCATTGCCGTATTTTTCTTTTAGTTTTTTTGCTAAGTCTCGGATGTCTTTGCTGCTGTATTGCAGGTTGTACTGATTGTCAGCAAACTGATCTATACCAATCCCGATAAACCGAGTCGTTTCCTTTTGTTTAACCAGCGGCGAATAATTTACAGTAAGCGGCATCCGGTAGCTTTCTGTTCCATTAGTATTGGTGATGGAGGTTTCAATTCTATTTTCTCCTTGCGATAATTTTATACTGATTGTTGTATCAAAACCATTTTTATTTCTTTTACGAATAGAAATACCTCTTTGACCGAAGACTGGCGTTTCGTTTACCCAAACATTAAAGCGGTCGAGTTGGTAAGCACTATCAGCCCCCTTGATAATAAGTTTTAGTATTCCGGCTTTTTGTTCATACGCAATAGCATCTCTATTTGTAAAATCAGCTTCGGGTACACTGTATCCATCGTTGAACGATGTGGTATCAATACCAAGTTTTTTTATTCTTTTTTCCCAAGCTTTTCGATAGCTTTTTATTAATGCTGTATCGGTACTGCCAATTGCTTCAAGCACTTTGTCGGGGCGGTTGTATTTTACATCTAATTGTTCAAAAGAAATTAATTGATTCTTTTTTCTAAAACTAAGCCACTTATTAGGCGTACCTGCAGACATATAGTAGTTGTCAGGTGTTTTGGTAAGGAAACCGGCCCCTGCTATAGCATAAATGGCCAGCACTTCTCTTCGGGAAGCAAAGCCAAACAGTCTGTTGTCAAGGAAAAGATATTTGCTTCTGTTTGATATAGCATCTGCAGTAAAATTATTACTGATTTTTCCGAAATAATCAAAACTGAAAATATCATTCCCTGCAGTTAAATATTTAACCTGATTTCCAAAGGCCCATTTAGTTAAAGTTGAAAACTCGTATTGTTGATTGACCGACAATCCGTTGATATCGGCCCAGCTTGTATTTTCCATATACCCCACTTCACCATCTATACTTATGTTTAGTGGAATAAGAAAAGTTGCAGTATCATTCCATGGAGAAATTGGATATTTATTTAGGTACAGAGTAGATACTGAATCATAGTAAACTTCGGCTGCCACGGTAAAAGTAACTTTTGCTTCTTCTATTTTCGCATTCTGACCGCCCATAACAAGATTAAATTCTGGTTTAAGCGTATTACTATATTTCTTATCAGTATCAGTAAGCTTTCTTTGCTGAATATCAAGCTGGGTTTTTTTATAAATAATTTGACGTGATGCAGGATCTCTAAACAAACTAATCAATAAAAGCATCTCGCCTTTTATATCAAACCTGAAATCATAAAAGTCAGGAGGGGCTTCTGTTTCAAAAATTTTAAACTTACCGGGAAGATCCCACAACTGAATTTTTCTATCTTTTGTTTTTATTGCCATAAGCTTTTCGTCAAAGCTAATGGCCGCTTTGTTTATTCCAGAAACAAGAGGTAAAATTGAAGGAGTAAGCCTGCCTTCCGAAAGGTCGAACTTAGAAATATAATTCGGGTAGATAAGATAAACCCGTTGATCATCCGGGGAAAATAATTTACCAACAGGCAGAATAAGCCGGTTAGCCAATTTAATTTTTCTACCCTTATAGTCTACGATTAATGCAGGAACATTATTGAATGTATCTGTGCTGTTATAGGCGAAAATATTTTTATCCCTGTCATTATAAACAGTATCCTGAATTTCTTTTATAGTTAATTCATCCTCCCAATTTATTTTATCAAAAGATGAATTCAGAATTTTCCCTTTCTTAATATCTATTCTCATTTTTCTGTTGTCATTTTTTGTACGGAGTGATAGGGTATCTCCATTTACAGAAAAAGAAAATAAGAGATTCTGAAAAACATTATTCATAATAAAGGGCAGCCTAATCTTATGAATAAGCTTAAGACTATCTGTAGAAAAGACGATTAAGAATGTAGTATCGGCATTGGTATCCTTACGCCTAACAGACTGCCCTGCTATGATAATTTTTTCATCCGCACTTATTACTACCGGGCCCAATGCATTTGAATCCAGAACAGTGGCCAGAACCTGTGCTCTTTCAATATCCCAAATAAACGACTTGGCCGATGATTCTAAGGAAACGCAGCGTTTTCCTTCATTGTAAACTGCAAAACTTGTAACGTAGTCATGCCCTTCAGGTAACACAAGTACTATTTCTTGTGCAGATGCTTTATAACCTACCAACAGCATTATTAATACGCAAACTCTGTTCATCATAAAGTACTTAATTATATTTTGCAAATAAGCCATCACCATAGATTCCAATCCACCGCAATCGTTTCATTTCTGGAAGTAGGTTTTTGTAACCCTTTGGTTAGTTGCTCAACTCTTTCACCTACTATCTTTTTCAGTTCACTTATTTTCAAGGGCGAATATTTATTCATCGCTTCTAAAATAGAGAAAGTAAAGACACCATTCTTTAAATCATTTCTTTCCAGGGCAAATTGTGTTCCGGCTGCGGCAGAAATAATTGTTGCCCCAGTACTTTTACCCACATTTACAAAAAGGCTTTGCATCAATTCAAAACTGTTTTTTAATCCTACACGGCCTTCTTGTTTATAGGCAACTGGTTCCACTCCTTTTATTAAGGAATCAGAACTAGCTTTTAATCTGATAAGGTCATCCTTATCCACTTCACCACTGTGGCAGGCATCAATCAGTAATAATTTTTTTCTTGCCGGAATACTATCCAATAAGTTTTCCAGTTCATCATACGGCAATCCGTTTTGTTCTGGCTTATCAAAATTGACAGAATAGGTGGAGAGATAATAGTCATAGTCCTTACTCAGCATGCCATGACCAGAATAAGCAATAATCACTTTATCGTTCTCTCTAGTTTGAAGTAGTGTTTGCTTCAAAGCTTTTACATTACTGGTAGACACATTTTCATTAAACAGCGTATCAATAATAATATCGTCCTTAAACTTCTCTTTTAGCTTTTTTGCTAAATCCCGGATGTCTTTGCTGCTATATTGCAGGTTATATTGATTATCTGCAAACTGATCAATGCCTATGCCAATGAAACGGGTAGTTTCTTTTTCTTTTACAGCCGGGGTATAGTTAACATATAGTGGTATACGGTAGCTTTCTGTTCCACTTACATTGCTGGTGGAGGTTTCAATTCGGTTTTCACCCGGAGATAATTTTATATTGATAGTCGTATCAAAACTAGTAGTGTTTCTTTTGCGGATGCTAATCCCCCTTTGCCCAAAGAGTGGTACTTCATTTATCCAAATATTAAAATGATCAAGTTGCGTTTTAAATCCATTTGCTTTAATGCTTAACTCTATTTCACTGGCTTTATGTTCGAAAGAGATAGAAGCCCTGTTACTGAATTCTGCACTCGGAATATCCAGGTTTGCAGAAAGGCGGGAACTATCAATACCGAGCTTTTTTATTCTTTTTTCCCATGCCTTGCGGTAGCTATTGATAAGCAACGTATCATTATTACCGGCAGCAAAGAGTAATTTGTCTGGTCTGTTGAGGCGGGCATCAAACTGGTTGAAGGTATATGAATCTCCTTTTTCGTTTTCAAACCGAATCCTTGATACTGCAAGTCTGCTACCCATATAATTATTATCCCCGGTCCAGGCGATATATTCGTTATCGAATAGGGAAAAGGTCATGATAAGCCGATAGGTCTTCGCATGATAAATACGGATCAGAAAGTCATCACTTACCAGTACAAGACGTTCTGTTTTTTCATCCAAAAAGACATTTTGAATATTTGAAAAGGTGGTGGGAATTTCTGCAATTTTATTTCCTTGTTTTAAATCCCAGAGAACAGGATTTTTATCATCTATCCATGTAATAAGTTGTTTCTTACCGGCTGCCAAGGCAAAGCCAAGCTTAAATGAAACTCCCAAATCTTTTGATACTATTATTTTATTGGATAGATAATCGTATTTCTCCCAAAAACCGATATCAGTTATCCAAAGCAGTTGTTGATTGTCTAATTCGATGAGATCAATCAGGTCTTCCCAGCCGTTATCAATATCAATCTTTTTTTCAATCCTGAAAGTGGCCACATCAATAATGCAGGCGTTGGAATATGAATCCAGGTAAAATAATTTTTTGTCATTGAAAATAAATTTCATCAGGCTGAACTCTTCCTTACCCTCTCTTTTCAATTTAAGGAAAGAAAGAAGTGCTCCCGTTTTATTATTTCTAAGATGTAGTAATGAATCATTAACTGATATAGCCGCATAGCCCCCGTTTTTTGAAAATGCTACCGGAGACACAATTCTTTCAAGTACCAACTGCGGGTCCGACAGCCGAATCATATATTTTCCGGCAAAGTGATTAATACCGTTGGGTTCAGTGTACTTATTCACAGGTTTTAATTCATCTTCCAGATCAATTGTTTTCAATGTATCTCCCGATAATCCAAAGAGATATTTTCCGGAGGTATCGAGAGCAATGGCCTTAGTATTGGAAAGTACAGGGTAATCAAGATTCTGAATTTTACCGCTTAGCAAATTAATTTTCCGCATACCGCCACCATGCAAATCTGATTTCAATAGTATAGCATTATTGTCTGTGTTTATAAATTTTGTTCTGTTAGAAACATATCCGCCACCCAAACTTTTTATAGAAACAGCTGTTTTATTAACCTGTAATGTTTTTATGTTCAGCTCCGTTACTCCGTATGAACTGACAAGCAAAAGTTTACCGTCTGCTGTAAACCTGCTTTGCAAAATGTTGTCCGTTTGTGAATAAATTTGTTTTACCTGATCCCCTTCATTATTAAGTATTGCCGTAAACAGTGCCCCCTGCTTATCTTCTTTTTCTGCCACTATGTAATGGGGTGTTATTGATAAAATTTTATTGCAATCAATGTATTGTTTCCGTTTTGATTTTACATTATACCTGAAAGATTTGAAATAAATCGATCCTGAAAGAATGCCATCCCGAAAAATAATATTTTTTAACTTTCTTACTTCGCCATAGTCTTCATCAACCTTAAATTTTAAATCATTTTCGATAATAGTATCCTCATCCAGGCTTATTAGCTGCATACGATCGCCGGTTACCAGCAGATAATTATTATTGCTATCAAAAATAAGAGAGTCGATTTCATAAAAGTTGTACGACAAATCTTTTTTATCCGTTGGATATTTTGCCTTTTCAAGAATCTCATCAATAGCTTTTGTCTTCTTTTCTACAGGGCTTTCTGTATTCCGTGTATCATATAATCCAATGAATCCCAATTCAGTTAGGGTCAGTATCGTATTTCGTTTAGTATCGAGGATGATTTGCTTTACAGATTTTCCATCGGGTTTAATCAGGCCGGTTTGTTGGCCTGTTTTAAAATTCCAGATTTTAATAATACTATCATTGGCGTGATTATCCCAATCACCACCGGAGTTCAAAATACTTTTACCAGCATAATTGGTAGATACGGTATAAAGAGAGGAGTTGCCGGGGTTTATTCTGACAATCATTCCCCATGAATCGGTTCCAAGGGGAATGAGTTTGACAAGACCGCCTCCCGTTACATCCCAAATGGTAACTTCCTCCCAACTGGCGATGGCTAGGTACGGATATGAAAAATCAACATCTATAATAGCATTGTTTCCTCGGGATTTAAATTCCTTCTTTTCAGTAAAATCATCGTTCCAGATAATTACCTTATCGTTACTGACACTCAATGTAGATTTTCCGGCTTCAATTATTTTTATCACTTCATTATCGTGGCCGGTTAATTTAACAATGTCAATTTTATTTCTTACATCCCAAAGAATAGGCTCATTATCGCCATAGGTAATCAACCGATTTTCATCCGCCAGCATTTTTGCATTGATATGCTCCAGCTTAGAATCATGTTTAAGCGGAAGCCGCATCTTTAATTCCTGTGAGTATCCGGTTAAAAGAAATAGACAATGGAAAAGGAAGAAGATTATTACCGGGAATAGTTTACTCATGAAATGAAAATTAATTAGCCAGCGTATTGTTTGAAATTAGCGATAAAAGACACAGTTCTGTATAAAGAACTAAAACCCGATAGTAATTACTATAAATTATAATACATTTCTGAAAATGTAATACTATAAATCCGTTTATTAAATACCTATAATTAGGAAGTTGGTTATGGCAATTTTTTCTCTTCCTGAAAACTATGTAGTTTGTAGCATAACTGCTAAATAGTAAACATATTACAAGAAAACAATCTCCATTCGCTAATGCCATATACTCACACAATTCATTCATTCCACTTCCATAATCACCACATCGAAATTTTTATACCCAATAGAAAACTCATAAAAGATGATTACAAAAAAGGGGAGGCTGATTTTACTTCCCCCTATTGGGCAAAGCTCTGGCCATCCGCCATTGGCCTTTGTCAATTTTTGCAAAACAACCTTCATTACATACAAAATAAAAAAGTACTGGAGCTGGCAGCCGGCTTAGGCTTGCCGGGTATGTTTTGTGCATCTCGTGCCAGCCAGGTTTGTATTAGCGATATAGAGCCGCAGGCTGTTGAGCTGGCAAGGCAATCGGCATTACACAATCAACTGGCAAACGTTACCTGCCATGTTATTGATTGGAATAATTTAGAGGAAGTGGCCATCCCCGATACATTACTCCTTAGTGATATTAATTATGAACCGGCGCAGTTTGAAAAGCTGCTGTCAGTTATCCGGTATTTTTTATCCAACCACTGTATTATTATATTAAGCACTCCACAACGGCTGATGGCAAAGGATTTTATCACCCAGCTTTTGCCGAATTGTAAAGAGCAGGCAACAGTGACGGCAGACCTGGAGGGACAGCCAACCGATATCAGTGTTTTTGTGCTGAAAGAATAATGACGGTTCCACAAATTCACCACCATCCCCGCTATCTTTTGCCTTGTTACATCGATAAAAAGTAGCCAGAAAAAATAAATTCCCCAAAATGTTAGTTTTTAAATACTAAATCATTTAGTTTTGAAACTGTCCCGATAGCTATCGGGATTACAATACGAAAAATTAAAACTTAAGTCATGGCAAAATCAGAAAAAGCAACAGAAACTTCCAACCCTAACAGTGAAAAATTTAAAGCCCTCAAACTTACAATGGATAAGATTGAGAAAGATTACGGCAAAGGCAGTGTGATGATGATGGGCGATAAAGCCGAAACAATGCAAGAAGTTATTTCCACCGGTTCTCTCGGTTTAGATGTAGCTCTCGGCATCGGCGGTCTTCCAAGAGGACGGGTAGTAGAAATATACGGACCAGAATCTTCTGGTAAAACAACATTGGCCACCCATGTAATAGCTGAAGCACAAAAGAAAGGCGGCATGTGTGCCTTTATAGATGCGGAACATGCTTTTGACAGTGCTTATGCAAAAAAATTGGGTGTTGATGTTGATAATCTTTTAATATCTCAACCAGACTATGGCGAGCAAGCACTTGAAATAGCTGACCGTCTTATTCTTTCTGGTGCGTTGGACGTAGTGGTGATTGATTCAGTAGCGGCATTAGTTCCAAAAAGTGAACTGGAAGGTGAAATGGGAGATAGTAAAATGGGATTGCATGCAAGACTAATGAGCCAGGCACTTCGAAAACTTACGGCTACCATTTCCAAAACAAATACCATTTGCATTTTCATCAACCAGCTGCGGGAAAAAATAGGCGTGATGTTTGGCAACCCGGAAGTAACTACCGGTGGTAATGCCTTAAAATTCTACGCTTCTGTTCGGTTAGATATTCGTCGTATGACACAGGTAAAAGATGGTGATGAAGCTATAGGAAACCACGTTAAGGTGAAAGTGGTAAAAAATAAAGTGGCGCCTCCTTTTCGTGCGGCTGAATTTGACATCATTTTTGGAGAAGGTATTTCTAAAACCGGCGAAATTGTGGACATGGGTACTGAACTGGGCATTGTTCAAAAAAGCGGTAGCTGGTATAGTTATAATAATGACAAATTGGGTCAGGGCCGGGATTCTGTAAAACAATTAATGGTGGACAATCCTGAGCTGGCTAAAGAAATTGAAGGGAAAATCAGGGAAAAAATAAAAGAGATGCAGGAGGCTTAAGACACTTGCATTCAATTAGTTACTAAAATGGGTTAGTAAGTACAGCCGTTCCACCACCAGTGGAACGGTTTTTTATTTTCACAAATATTTAATGATGTTAGCATCAATCAATGTTTAAACATTGTATATTTGTTTTGTCGCTTCGCAACCATTCAGCTAAAAGTGGCGTTTTTTAAAAATTACCTGACATTTCAGATTATGATGACAAAAAAGTGGCTTACTATTATTTGCAGCTCAGTTTTGCTGATTACATTTTTTTTACCCTGGGTAAATTGGGATGGTAGTCCGGTAGCCGGCTACGCTATGGCAACCGGAGATTTGTTTAAAATATCGGAAGCAAAACTTGCTTTAGCGAATCCTTTTCCAAAACTAAGTTTCACTTTCCTAGCATTCTGGCTTATCCCTGCCATGGCAATTGTTATCGCTTTCTTATCTGTCAGCAATAAGAAAACGGGTTTGATTCCCTTTATAACAGCAGCACTCTCCCTTTCCTTAATTACACTTTATATATTATTTACTGATTTTGGTGTTGGAAAAAATGTGCTGGGCTTAATGTCCATTGCCGCTTGGGCACATGTTGTTGCTGCTATTGGATTAGTATTTTTTAATGCTGGCTCCTTGTTAAAAAAATTAATCTGGATAGTAATAGGCCCGGTATTTGTCTTTGCAAGTTTCAAATTGATTGAGAAAAAATTAATGTCTGAAACGCATACCGCAACGGAGAATG
>JANORJ010000418.1:0-1572 GCA_031415255.1 Chitinophagaceae bacterium
ATAAGATTAATTACCTTGTATTAAATTGTAATAGCATGAACATACCCTTTATTAAAACTATTTCTCTAACAATTATTTTATTCAGCTTGCTTGTTATGAGTACCCACGGTCAGACTCCCATAAAAAACTATGATAAGGAATGGAAAAAAGTGGAAGCCTTTACTAAAAAAGGGCTCCCCAAATCTGCATTGGAAGAAGTAAAGAAAATTTATGCTGTGGCAAAAAAAGAAAAACAAGATGCCCAGCTTATCAAAGCATTAGTGTATATGACCGGGCTGCAAAGCGAAAACCGGGAAGACAATGAAATATTTTCCATGGCTGAAGTGGAAAAAGAAATAACAGGCAGTAAAGAACCGGTTACAGCCATTTTAAAAAGTTTGCTGGCAGAAATGTACACTAACTATTATCAACAACACCGCTGGCAGATATACAACCGTACCAAAACGGATAAGTTTACTAAAACCGATATAGCCACCTGGGGCACAGAAGATTTTCATAAAAAAATTGGTGAGCTTTATTTGCAATCTATCAAAGAAGAAAAATTATTACAACAATCGAAGCTGGTGCCTTACGATGCCATTATTGTAAAAGGAAATGTTCGTCATCTCCGCCCTACCCTTTACGATTTATTGGCTAACAGAGCTTTAAACTATTTCGAAAATGATGAAAGAGATATTAAAAAACCAGCTTATGCATTTGAAATAAACCTGGCAAGTGCTTTTGACCCAGCTGCTGATTTTGTTACACGAAAATTTCCAACCAAAGATTCTTTTTCCCTGCAACAAAAAGCATTATTGATTTATCAAAAATTAATTGCTCTCCATCTTACTGATGCCAAACCAGATGCATTGATAGATGCAGACTTGCAACGGATTGAATTTGTAAAAAGTAAATCAACCCATCCTGATAAAGACAAATTATATTTCAATGCCATTAATCATATTGCCAATCAATATACCAACACTCCTGCCGCAGCACAGGCATGGTACCTTGTAGCTGCCTGGTATGAACAAAAAGCCAGCGAATACAAACCTCATGGCGATACTACACAACGGTATGCAAGAATTAAAGCAAAAGAGATATTGGAAAGAGTAAAGCTGCAAAAAGATTCATCGGAAGGAAAAATAAATGCGGGCAACCTGCTGAACAGTATCAACAGCGCATCATTCCAGTTTAGTGTAGAAAAAGTGAATGTACCCGGTCAGCCTTTCCGTGCCTTTATCAAATACAAGAATACCAGCAACCTGTACTTCAGAATTATTAAAGCGGATGAAACACTGAAAAAACAATTAGAAAACCAGAGCGATGAAAAATATTGGCCGGCTATTATTGCCGCCACTCCTATTAAAACATGGCAGCAAACACTACCAGCCACTAATGATTTACAACAACACAGTACAGAAATAAAAATAGAAGCACTACCAGCCGGTGAGTATGTGCTGGCTGCAGCAAGTACTAAAGATTTTGATGGTAAGAAAACAATTATCGGTGCCAGGTTTTTTTACGTATCTGGCATCAGCTATGTAAATAGCAGCAACGATTTTTTTGTATTGAACCGTGACAATGGACAGC
>JANORJ010000419.1:0-5095 GCA_031415255.1 Chitinophagaceae bacterium
TTGAAACTAAGTCCGGATGTAGCCATCATCACAGCCATGGATGCTGACCACCTGGACATATATGGCACGGCAGCAGCAATGGAACAAGCTTTTATTGATTTCAGTAAAAGAGTAAAGCCGAATGGAGTGGTGATAGGCAAATTTGGATTAGAGAGAACGAAAGAATTAAAAAGTCAAAACTATCTCACTTACAGTTTGCAAAATGAAAGTGCGAATGTTTATGCTACTAATATCCGGATGATGAATGGAAGTTATGAGTTTGATGTGGTGATGAAAGACAATCCGCTGGAAAATGTGAAACTGAATATGGGTGGAATGCATAATGTTGAAAATGTGGTAGCAGCTATTGCAGTAGCAAGTTCTTTGGGAATTGGAAATGATAAAATTAAAGCAGCTGTAGAAAATTTCAAGGGGGTGAAAAGAAGATTTGAGTATATCCTTCCTCCCTCTCCACGGAGTGGAGAGGGAAAGTGGGAGAGGCCAGTTTTCGTTGATGATTATGCTCACCACCCGGAAGAATTGAGGGCTTTGATAAATGGTGCTAAGGCTTTGTTCAAACAAAAAAAATGTACGGTAATATTTCAACCGCACTTGTACAGCAGAACAAGAGACCTAGCGGATGGATTTGCAGAAGTGCTGGATTTAGCAGATGAAGTAATACTATTACCGATTTACCCGGCAAGAGAACTGCCAATTGAAGGGGTAAACAGCGAAATGATTTTGTTAAGAATGAAAAATGATAATAGAAGTGTAATGTCCTCAGGCGCATTGATGGATTGGATAAAAGAGGAGTATGTGCCAACAATGAATAAAGAATTTGGCGAAGTATTAATAACAGCAGGAGCCGGTGATATTGACATGCTGGTAGAACCAATAAAGAACGAATTAAAAGAAATATAAATAGTGAACGCAAAAACAACCATAAAAAAAGTATTGTTTGTCGCACTGTGGCTCTGCATTGGTGGAGGCATGCTTACGTTGCTGCTCGCCGCTATCAGCAAAAAGAATAAAGGGCAATGCAGAGATTATTCCATTACTATAAAAGGAGCAGAAAATAATTTATTTATAGATCATAAGGATGTAGAGCAATTATTAGTAAAAGCAACAAAGGGAAATATTAAGGGCAAAGCAGTGGCATCTTTCAAACTACATGAGTTGGAACTGATGCTGGAACATAACACATGGATTGAAGAAGCCGAACTTTATTTTGATAACCGTGATGTATTGCATATCACAATAACAGAAAAAGAACCGGTGGCAAGATTGTTTACGACTGCTGGTAATTCTTTTTATATAGATAGTCTTGGCAATAAAATGCCTTTATCAGATAAGTTGAGTGCAAGAGTGCCTGTGTTTACTGGATTTCCTGAAAAGAAAAAACTAAATGCTGTTGACAGTGTGCTGCTGAATGATGTTAGGGCTACTGCTAATTTTATTATTAAAGATCCCTTCTGGATGTCGCAGGTGGCGCAAATTGATATAACACCCGAAAGAAATTTTGAAATGATTCCTGTAGTCGGCAATCATTTGGTGAAGCTGGGTAACGGAGATGATATTGATAAAAAATTTAATCGCTTGATGGTGTTTTATAAGCAGGTGCTGAGTAAAACAGGCTTTGATAAATACAAGGTGATAGATGTACAGTATAAAGGACAAGTGGTTGCTTCTAAATATGCAGGAAATGCAGTAGTTGATTCTGTGCAGTTGAGAAGAAATGTAGAAAAGCTATTGCGCCAGTCTATCGAAGCAGAAAATGATACGGTGATAAGAGCAATGCCTCCTATTGCTAAATTGGAAATTGATTCAGCATCAGCAGATGATCCTTCATTACTTGATAATAAAAAAATTACCCCTGAGCAAAAAAACAATCCCAACCCTTTGAAACCTTCTTTATCCAAGCCTGCACCCGTTGAAAACAAACCTGTAGTGAAGCAGCCAGTAAAAGAAAATTCACCAAAGCCAGTAAAGGTTAATAAACCAAAACCGGCAGAAAAAAAGAAAGAACCAAAAGCCGTAATGCCAAAGAAGCCAGTAGAAGATGCGGATGGAGGATATAATTAATAAATACAACTATTTCGATAAAAACAACAACAACTAAAAACAACAATCATGAACAACGAACAACCCATTATCGTCGGTCTTGACATTGGAACAACCAAGATCGCAGTAATAGCCGGTCGCAAAAATGCGTTTGGTAAACTGGAGATACTTGGATTCGGTAAATCCAACTCAAACGGTGTGAAGCACGGACAGGTGCTGAACATTGATGAAACAATCAAAGCTATTAAAAGTGCTTTGGAAAATTGCTTCGCTTCAAACCCTAACTTAGACATCAACGAAGTGTATGTTGGTATTGCTGGTCATCACATTAAAAGTTTACAGACCCGGGGCGACATTGTAAGGCAACGAACCGAAGAAGAAATTACGCAAAAGGAAATTGATCAACTGATAGACGATCAGTACAAAACATATATTCCTGCCGGCGATCAGATTATTGATGTAATACCGCAGGAGTTTACCGTTGACAATTTTCAAAACATTTCTAATCCGATAGGTTATGGTGGAGTAAAGATTGGTGCCAACTTCCACATCATCACCGGTGATAAGAATGCTATAAAAAATATCACTCGCAGCGTAGAAAAATCTGGACTTTACACAAAAGATTTAGTGCTGCAGCCACTGGCCTCTTCATCTGCCGTAATGGGACAGGAAGATTTGGAAGCTGGTGTTGCCATTGTTGATATTGGTGGTGGTACCACAGACCTCGCAGTTTTTTATGAAGGCATTTTAAAACATACCGCTGTTATTCCATTCGCCGGTGAAAATATTACCAATGATATTAAAACCGGTTTGGGTGTATTGAAAACACAAGCCGAGCAAATGAAAGTGCAGTTCGGTAGTGCATTGGCCAACGAAGCAAAATCAAATGCCTATATCACCATACCCGGCTTGAGGGGAATGCCAGCAAAAGAAATCAGCGTAAAAAATCTCGCCAACATCATCCAGGCAAGAATGAGTGAGATAATGGATTTCGTTACATATCATTTAAAGCAAGTTGGTTTGGAAAATCGCATGTTGAATGGTGGTATCATTCTCACTGGCGGCGGTTCACAATTAAAACACCTTATCCAACTCACTGAATATGTAACTGGTTTGCCTGCAAGAATTGGTTTTCCTAATGAACACCTAGCCGGTGGACATATTGAAGAATTAGCTAAGCCAACTTACTCTACTTGTATCGGGCTTATTCTTAAAGGATATGATGATTATGAACATAATCGCAAACAGTTTGAAAAAGAATATAGGAAAGTAGAAGTGCCTGATGGATTAAAGAATAATGCAACTGAAGAAGTAGAATTTGCTACCGATGAAGAAGTAAGCGAAAAAGAAGTGAAGAGAAGAAAAAGCCTTACTGGCTTTTGGGGCAAATTCAAAGATGGTATTATTGATTTGTTTAAGGAAGAAGAAGATAAACGTTTATAAAAGCAGATATAGGGTGTCAGGTGTGAGTTGTCGGTATTCTTATCCTGTCAGCGGACAACCGACACCTGACAAATAAAAACTCATTACTAACTATTTATTCAAATAAAAAATCCTGTATGATACATTTCGATTTGCCAAAAGAAAAATCATCCATCTTGAAAGTGATTGGTGTAGGTGGTGGCGGTGGCAATGCGGTGAACCACATGTTCAGCCAGCAGATAGATGGCGTCAATTTTATTATTTGTAATACTGATGCACAAGCATTGGCCAATAGTGGCATACCTAACAGAATTCAACTTGGGCCACATCTTACACAAGGTCTTGGTGCTGGTGCCAATCCCGACATTGGTCGCCAGGCAACTGAAGAATCGCTGGAAGAAATTAAAAAAATTCTGGAAGTAAATACCAAGATGGCCTTCATCACAGCAGGTATGGGTGGTGGCACCGGCACTGGTGGTGCACCTATCATTGCTAAAATTTGCAAAGACCTCGGTATCCTTACTGTCGGCATCGTTACGTTACCATTTGCTTACGAAGGAAAGAAGCGTCAACAACAGGCAGAAGAAGGAATAAAAATTTTGAAAGGCTATGTAGATACGTTGCTTGTTATTAGTAACGATAAACTGCGTCATCAATTTGGTAATTTAAAAATGCGGGAAGCATTTGAAAAAGCGGATAATGTTTTGGCGACAGCAGCTAAATGTATTACCGATGTAATCAATAGTACCGGCCAGATAAATGTTGACTTTGCAGATGTGTGTACAGTAATGCGCAATGGTGGTGTTGCAATTCTTGGTAATGCAGAAGCATCGGGTGAAAACCGGGCACAGAAAGCAATTGAAGAGGCTATGAACTCACCATTGTTGAACGACAATGATATTAAAGGTGCTAAATGGATTCTCATTAATATTAACTCTGCTGCTGGTGAACATGAGTTTACCATGGATGAAGTAGAAGTAATACAAAACTATCTGCTAACTCAGGCCGGAGAAGGCACCGATGTTATTCTTGGTATGGGCTATGATAGTACACTCGGAGATAAAATTGGTATTACTTTAATAGCAACCGGCTTTGAACATAAGGATCCATTTGCTAAGCCAGCGCCAAAGAAAGTAGAACCAAAAGTAGAAGAGAAAATAGTAATGGTACTAGGGCAAACAGAAGAGCCGAAAGCACCTGTTGTTAAAATGCAACTTCCTGCTATTGCTATTGAAAAAGAAATGGCAGCAATGGAAGAAGCGTTACAATCCTTTTCTGCCAGCGAAGAAAAAATGGATTACCTGATGCCAACACTGGTAGAAGAGTTTCCCTTGATACAGGCACCGGTTATTGATTTTTCTGATATTAAAGAAGAAGAACCAGCCATCATCCATTTCGAACTGCAACCCACGCAGCATGAATCAGCAGTGCAAGCAGAAGAAAAAATACTTAGTAATTCTACGAAGGAAACAGCAGGTATATCTACTGTTGGTAAAATGTCAACTGTAGTGAAAGGCGATAGTATAAATTCGGTTCAGCAATCATCAATTAAAGAAACAGATGCTGAATTAATTCTCAGCATAAAAGATAGTACTAGTACAACAAGCCCGTTGCCTGCAGCGGCGGGTGGTTA
>JANORJ010000420.1:0-3015 GCA_031415255.1 Chitinophagaceae bacterium
CAGCAACGATTTTTTTGTATTGAACCGTGATAATGGACAGCCGCTGTCCAACGCCATTGTGCAGGCATGGCAGCAGCGATACGACTACACTCAATCTAAATACGTTAAAGAAAAAGGGAAAGCTTACACTACAGATGCCAATGGTTTTTTTAAAATGGATAAACCACCAAAAGAGGCCAGGAATTACAGCAACTTTTCCTACCTGCTAGATATCAAACATGGCGAGGACCGTTTATTTATGAACGATTTGGTGTATGATTACTATTATTATAATAACAATGATGCGGCGGAGCCGAAAGTCACCACTTCAATTCATCTATTTACAGACCGTAGTATTTACCGCCCCGGACAAACAGTTTATTTTAAAGGGATAGTGCTTAGCAGAAATCCGAACAGCAAAAAAAATAGTGTCGCAGCTGATTATTCAACAACCGTTATTCTTCGGGATGCCAATTATAAAGATTTTGATACCATAAAAGTAAAAACGAATGAGTTTGGTTCCTTCAATGGAAAATTTCAATTGCCGCAAACTGGTATGAATGGCCAATTTACTATTTACACCAAAACAGATGGCGGAAATGCAGGTATCCGGGTGGAGGAGTATAAACGTCCCAAGTTCTATGTGGACTACGAACCCATAAAAGGCACTTATAAAGTAAACGATAAAATAAAAGTAACAGGCATTGCAAAAGCTTATGCGGGCAATAATATTGATGGTGCCAATGTAAAATATCGCATCGTTCGTCAACCACGGTTTATATATCCCTGGATGTTTTGGCGTTGGTGGCAACCGCCTGTTGAGCAAATGGAAATTGCACATGGCGAAGTAAAAACTGATAAAGACGGAAAGTTTATAGTAGAGTTTACCGCCATTCCAGATTTAAAGATTGAAAAGAAATTTGAACCGGTGTTTGATTATACGGTCTATGCAGACATAACAGATATTAATGGCGAAACAAGGAGCGGCGAAAAAATGATATCGGTCAGTTATAAATCACTGATGCTGGTAAGCACTGTTCCTGCCACATTGCCTGCAGATAGTTTAAAGTCATTATACATCCGTACACAAAACATGAATGGGGAATACGAACCAGCCAAAGTAAAAGTAACTATCACCAAACTGAAAGAAGAAAAACGCCTTATCCGAAGCCGTTACTGGGAAAGGCCTGACCAATTTGTAATGAATAAGGAAGAATACATCAAAAATTTCCCTTACGATGAATATGATAACGAAACTGATTATAAGAGTTGGGGAAAAGGAGTAATAGCATTAGAGAAAACAGACTCAGCCGTAGTGAGTGGGAAGTGGGCAGTGGATCCTTCGGCAAGCTCAGGAGGCACATACAGTCCCGGCTTCTACATTATTGAAATGGAAACAAAAGATAAAAATGGTGAACTGGTAAAAGATGTAAAGTATATCGAACTGTTTGATGAAAAGAGCAACCAGTTAAATCGACCTGAGTATTTATGGAGTGGTGTAAACAAAACAATTGTTGAACCGGGTGAAACAGCAAAAGTGGAATTAGGAACAGCGGCCGATAATCTGTTTGTAGTACAACAAACTAATAAAAATAATCCTGACAACCGGCAACCGGCAGCTGACAACTATTCATTTATAAAACTCAACAATCAAAAACAAACCTTCTCTTTTCCTGTAACCGAAGCAGACCGTGGGGGCTATGGTGTAGGATGGATGTTTATCAAGCATAATCGTTTTTATCAGCGGAGCCAAACGATAAGCATACCATGGACGAACAAAGACCTGACCATTGAGTATGCTACGTACCGGGAGAAAACCTTACCGGGCAGTGAAGAAAAATGGAAACTAAAAATAAGTGGTTATAAGAATGATAAGGTGGCAGCAGAAATGCTGGCCAGTATGTATGATGCATCATTAGACCAATTTTATCCGCATAGCTGGAGTGAACCATACATCTGGACAAGTTATTATAACAATCGAAATTGGACTGGTACACAAAACTTTTCAAGCATAGAATCAATTCATCGTTATATTAATGAACAAGAGGCTAAATATGTTGACAAGCGATATGACTATTTATTTAATGAAGATGGAGGTGATAATTTCTATGGCGGAGGAAATATCAGAACAATGAAAATGTCGAGACCAATGACTGATGGAGCTGTTATGGCTGAAAATGCTCCGCCAAGTCCGGGGGAAGAAAATAGTGTGAGTAAAAAGGATGGCGATATCCTTGTAGCAGCAATGCTCATTTCGAAAAAGAAAGGCAAAGACGTAGATGGCATTCGAGACCAGCTTGATGGTGAAGAATCCGATGAAAAACAAGCCGGCCAACAATCCGGTGATGTAAAAATCCGCAAGAACTTTAATGAAACAGCTTTCTTCTTCCCTGATTTAAGAACAGACAGCACAGGTGCTATTGAATTTTCGTTTACTATGCCAGAGGCATTAACCAAATGGAAATTCATGGCATTGGCGCATACCAAGGATGCCGCCTTTGGTAACAGCACCAAAGAAATTGTAACTCAAAAAGAATTGATGGTACAGCCAAATGCGCCACGTTTTTTAAGAGAAGGTGATAAAATAGAATTCAGTTCCAAGATTGTAAACCTTACGGATAAAGAAATGACAGGCACGGCGCAGTTTCAATTATTTGATGCCGCCACTAATGAACCGGTGGATGGTATGTTTCGTAACATGGTGGCTAATCAATACTTCACGGTAGCAGCCGGACAAAGCGAAGTGGTGAAATTTCCGATTGAAGTGCCTTACCAGTTTAATAAAGCATTGCAATGGAGAATAATTGCAAAAGCAGGGGCTTATAGTGACGGAGAAGAAAATGCAATGCCGGTGCTCACCAACAGAATGCTGGTAACAGAAACAATGTCGTTACCAATGAGAGGAAATGGTACTAAGAATTTCACTTTTGAAAAATTATTAAATAGCGGCAAGAGTGAAACCTTACAAAACCATGCGCTAACAATTGAATACACCAGCAATCCTGCCTGGTATGCGGTGCAGGCACTGCCTTACCT
>JANORJ010000421.1:0-1544 GCA_031415255.1 Chitinophagaceae bacterium
TAATGAGTATGCTCAACGGGCAGAAGATTATGTGCAAAAAAATTTTACCAATCACTTGATTTTTGAAGGAGGCAGAAAAGACAAGCTGCCTGCTGAAGTGCTAAATTGGGAGGGTGATTTAATGATTTCTTTTATTTCATCCTGGATTTATCCTGCTACGCTGTTAAATAATGCAGCCTTTGCAGCTATAAATTTTCACCCCGGTAGCCCTGATTATCCCGGAACAGGCTGTACAAATTTTGCTTTTTATGAAGGGTCGAAAGAATATGGGATCACCTGCCACCACATGAATGCGGCGGTGGATGCCGGAAACATAATTGCAGTGAAAAGATTTCCAATAAAAGAAGAAGATACCGTCTATTCAGTAACACAACATTGTTACCAATTGATTGAGGAAACATTTTATGAGCAGATGGATTGTATCTTGCAGCAGCAACCATTACCTTCTTCGGCAGAAAAATGGACAAAGAAACCGTATACAAGAAAACAATTGGATCAACTATGCCATATTACACCGGATATGACCACAGAAGAAATTGAACTACGTATAAAATCTACTACCTATAAAACACCATGGGCCTTTACCAAAATTGGCAACCATTTTTTTAAACTACAAGCAGATAAAAAATAATGACTACCGATACAATTAAAAAAATTTCTAAAAGCCCAGTTACTGGAATAGAATATGAAATTCCAGTATCAGCGGATGATAAAGCTGGTATTGATGCGTTTGTTGCCTTACATCCCGGAAAGAAAGTGGTGGTGGTGCAGGGGCTTGGTTTTGTTGGCTCTGTTATGGGGTTGGTTGTTGCCAACGCATTGACAGAAGAATATGCAGTGATTGGTATTGACTTGCCCACTCCTGCATCCTATTGGAAAATACGTTCTATTAATGAAGGAGTATTTCCGGTAATTGCTAGTGACCCAAAGATTGATGAGTATTATCAAAAGGCATTACAGAAAAAAAATTATTATGCCAGCTACGATAGTCATGCTTACAGCAAAGCAGATGTGATAGTGGTGGATATTAACTTGGATGTAAAAAAACAATCAGCTGCTAATAAAGATCTGGAAGGATACAGTGTTGATCTTACACCATTCAAAAAAGCTATTGAAGCCATTGGTGCTAACTGTAAAGAGGATGTGCTGGTATTGGTGGAAACAACTGTGCCTCCCGGAACAGCACAAAAAATAGTTCGACCTTTATTGGAAGAAAGTTTAACTAAAAGAGGCTTACCAATCGATAAAATAAAAGTAGGCCACTCGTATGAAAGAGTGATGCCGGGACCCAAATACATTGACTCTATTCAAAATTTTTACAGGGTATTTGCCGGTACCGATGAAAAAAGTGCAGAAGCCGTTGAAATTTTTTTGAGGACAGTTATCCGTACGGATGAGTATCCACTTACTAAGTTGGGTAATACTAATGCTACGGAGATGGCGAAGGTGCTGGAAAATTCTTTCCGGGCTATGAATATTGCCTTTATGGTAGAGTGGAGCCGCTTTGCAGAAGAAGCCGGCGTAGATATTTACGAAGTGGTAAA
>JANORJ010000422.1:0-3233 GCA_031415255.1 Chitinophagaceae bacterium
GGTGGATTTTAAATTAGTAAGCGTTGTTTCTAACACTTTGTTAGCCTTTTGTTTTTGACGGTTGTTGCGAAATAGAATTAATGCTACAACCAAAATGCCAGTAAGAAGTGCAATCAAACCAAGCATATTCATTTTATTTGCATAGGCTGTTTTTTCTTCATCCAGTTTTTTTAAGCGAAGCTGTTCGTTGAATGAAAAATTTTGATACTTGGTAAGATTGGTTATTCTTAAATTCGCTAGACTGTCGTTTAATCTATATGATAATTTCTGATAGTTTAATGCCTGGTCTGTTTCCCCTTTTAGTTCGTAGGCAGCTGAAAGTCGTCTATAAGCAAATTTTAGATTATCCCCAATACCTGAAGTCTGTGCAACCTCTAAAGCTTTGTTTGCATAAAAAAGGCATGAATCTGCTTGATTTTGTATACGAAATTGATTGGACAATGCAGCATAAGCAGTGGATAAAGCACTTAGCATATTTTCTTCCTTGCTAATCAATATTGCTTTATGAGTATAGATATAGGCAGAATCGAACATTTTTTTATTGAAAAATATCGTAGCCATACTACCATAAGCACCAGCGGTTCTTGGAAAACGAGCTGCATTTGCGTATTTTAATGCCTTCTTATGAAACAGCATTTGAGAATCAGGTGGCAAAGTTCTTGCGAAACTTGAATATGCCAGATATGCTACTTTACCATTATTGATAGACTCACCCAATTTAGCAGCCTCCAGATAGTGTGACTTTCGTTTCTCCTTTTCACCTAAAGCACCCCACAGGTTGCCCATCATTTGATAGTTCATAGCCAAAATAGAAATTCGGGCTTCATGGCTATTTTTTGAGTTTGAAAAAGTCCAGGGTCGCCAATTATCAGATTCATTTTTTTTATCATTTGCCAGCTTCGTGGCTTCGGTATGATATTCATAGCCTTTCGTAAAATCACCTACTGATACTAACGTAAAAGCTGTTTGGCTGTATGCATCGGCTTGCCATAATTTCATGTTTAATTTTTTTGCCAATGCCAATTGTTGTTCATGAAAATGCAAGCCGCTGTCCGGTATAGCCTCCTGATAATAAAATCCCAGGCTGCGGTAGGCGGCCATCTTTAGCGTATCATTCTTTTCAGTTTGTACAGTACGTTTCAGGCTATCGGCTTGTTGTGCGGTTACATATCCCCAGGTAGGGTCTATCTGTGCCATTGAGAACGCAGGCAGCAAACAGAGCAGGCATATTTTTACAAATGATTTCATTTTAATTTCTTTTGTTGTTTTGATGGCGGTAAAAAATTCTCTCCTGTAACCACTTTCCTTCCTGTTTTATTTTCCAATGCAAGCCTTGCATCTTTTGCAATACGGCCACCTTTCTTTCCTGCGGTTGCGTTTTGTTTTAATCCTTTTGCTTTATCTGTTTCTGCAATTTGCCTTGTTGATAATTCGGCCAGTGCAGTAAAAATTAATTCTGCTTCGCTCATGTGGTCACGGAGGTTTTGTATTTTTATTCCTTTCAGGTTTTTATGTTGTTTTACCGAAAGGCCTGCCCATTCTGTATGAATAATATTGGTAAGAAAAGCAAACTCATCATTCTTTTCCACGCCACTTTCTTTCCAATAATCAGTCAATTTATTCCGGGTTTCCTGCCCCGTCATTCTTTGCTGTATCCACTTTTCACTGCGGCCCAGCTTCTGCCAATTCTCTCTTGCCCGGTCAAGGCTTTGTTCCGGATTGGCTATTTCCTGCATACGTTCATAGCCCACTTTTGCCAGCCATTGTTTAAAGGGCTCTGCTTTGGGGGAGGGGATGGATTGAATAAGGCGGAGCAACACTTGTGTTTCTGCCACATCGGTTTCTCTCATTTTGCCATCTGTGGCTTTCATTTTCAACTGTCGACAAACTGTCGACAGTTGAAGCCCGTCTTCAGTTTTGACCCTTGCTTTCATTTTAAACCAGTAGTCTCTTGGGTTAACACTTTCAGTTAATATCAAAATCACATCAATAACAGAAAAATACCATTTCTCTTCTTTTTCATCCCAATGGGTTCTTACTTTTTGTTGTTCAAACAGTTTTACTCCATTTTTCATATTCACTACATATTAAACTGGTAATTGACTATTCAACTCCCTCCCGCCTGAATGAGTGAGTCGTTCAGGCGGGGTGAAATATTTTGTCTTGCTAAATGTAATAATAAATTCCCTCTAAGTTTTAACTGTTACAGCTTACCGGGAAACAGTGATTTTCAAGACTATGGTACATAGTTTCAATAGTACGTTACCACCCAGATTGCTTCGGGTTGCTTCAGAAATGTATTGTAAATGAAAATTCACTACGACAGCCCTCGTAAAGGCGAGACTCCTGAATTGGAACGAGCCTGTACAACACAACAATGGCTGCCCAGTTAAGGACAGCCAAATAGATTTTGATAAAGACCAGTGGAGTTAACCCAAAGAAAGTCTTGGGACTTCTTCAGGGTTAAAAACAATATTTCCCTTCTGCTATCATCTTATCAGCAATTCGTCTCCTTGCATCTTTTATGTTGAAGGGTTCTGCTTTTGTAAAACGTTTTAATCCCATTAATATCATTCGTTGTTCATCACCATCGGAAAAAGCATTCACCGCATCTTTACCTGATTTATTTACTTTGTCTGCTGCATCGTAGAGGTAGGTCCGCATAATGTCGAGATTAAGCTGGCAAGCAACTTCTCCTTTTTGTTCTACCATCTTCATTACCCGTAGCAAAACACTTTCTGCATTAAAGGTTTCTATTGCCATATCAGCGATATTCATCAATGTTTCCTGTTCAGTATCAAGCTTCATCATCAGCTTTTGCACTGCTGCACCAGATGTCATCAGGATTGCTTTCTTCAAATTCGCCACCAATTTTCTTTCTTTTGCAAACGGCGTTTCATCTTCTGCACCAAAATCAGGAATACTCATCAGTTCTTTTTGTACTGCCATTGCAGGGCCCATCAAATCCAAACGGCCACCCATTGCTCTTTTCAATGTCATATCTAATGTAAGAAGACGATTGATTTCATTTGTTCCTTCGTAGATACGGTTGATGCGGCTGTCACGATAAGCTCTCGAAATATTATACTCTGCACTAAAGCCATTGCCACCATGCACCTGCACACCTTCATCCACCACATAGTCCAGGACTTCGCTTCCATATACTTTCAGCATAGCACATTCAATAGCAAATTCTTCTGCACCACCCAACAATGCTTCGCTTTCAGGTTTAC
>JANORJ010000423.1:0-3650 GCA_031415255.1 Chitinophagaceae bacterium
CAATTACAGGAAGGTAATGTAACCTGCTTACAGGCAGTAGAACATTATCTAAGTCGAATACATGCCACAAAACATCTCAATGCTTTTATTGAAGTATATACTGATGAAGTAACAACAAAAGCAAAACAGCTTGATGAAAAAAGAAAAAGTGGACTTCCGCTAGGAAAGTTGCATGGCGTTATAGTTGGTCTTAAAGATGTGATTTGTTATAAAGACCACCAAATTTCTGCTTCATCAAATATTCTAAAAAAATTTACTTCCATTTACTCGGCCACAGCAGTAGAACGATTGTTGGCAGAAGATGCCATCATCATAGGCAATCTTAATTGTGATGAGTTTGCCATGGGTTCCACCAATGAAAATTCGGCTTATGGCAATGTAATAAATGCATTGGATGAAACAAGAGTTCCCGGTGGCTCATCCGGCGGCTCAGCAGTAGCGGTGCAGGCAGGTCTTTGTATGGTATCATTAGGAAGTGATACTGGAGGCTCTGTTCGTCAGCCGGCAGATTTCTGTGGCATCATAGGATTAAAACCAACTTATGGAAGAATTTCTAGGTATGGTTTAATTGCTTATGCTTCCTCGTTTGACCAGATTGGTATTTTTGGAAATACCGTTTCGGATGTTTCAAAATTGCTAGAAGTAATGGCTGGTGCAGATGAATATGACAGCACCGTTTCACAAAAAGAAGTTCCTGCTTACTCATCTCAACTTGTTACTGATAAAAAATTCCGGTTTGCTTATTTTGAAGAAGCACTAAACCACCCAAGCATTGACCCAGAAATTGCAACTGCCATTAAACAAAGAATTGAAGGTTTACAAAAAAAGGGACATACTGTAAATCCTGTTCGATTTGAATTACTCGATTTTATTGTTCCGGCTTATTATGTTCTCACCACAGCCGAAGCCTCGTCTAACCTATCAAGATTTGATGGAGTGAAATACGGCCACCGCACCAAAACACCGGGGTTAGAATTGACAGACTTCTACAAGCAAAGCCGGTCAGCTGGTTTTGGTAAGGAAGTAAAACGAAGAATAATGCTTGGCACATTCGTTTTGAGTGCAGGATACTATGATGCCTACTTTACCCGTGCCCAACGAGTGAGGAAAATTTTAACAGAAAAAATTCAATTGATTTTCAACGAGTTCGACTTTATTTTACTCCCCACTTCCCCGGTTACAGCCTTCAAAGCCGGGGAGAAAATGGACGACCCTATTGCCATGTATCTTGCTGATATCTATACAGTAATGGCCAATTTGGTGGGAATTCCAGCCATTTCTCTTCCCCTTTTTACACATTCCAACGGCATGCCCTTTGGCCTTCAGGTGATGGCAAACCGGTTTGATGAAGTATCTTTGCTGCAGGTTTCAGACCAACTATTACAGGCAAAAAGTTTGTAATCAGCTATAAATCAGCAAGATTGAAGAAAAACAAATACATAACACTTTTAGGCATTCTGGGCTTTTTCCTGATTCAGGCTGCCAAAGCCACAGGCATTGAACAAAGCCACACTGTACGGCCTGTTACAGACGGCGATACCACTCTGAAAAAAGATTCATTACATCTATTGAATGCAGTAAGCGATCCAAAATCTGGTTTCAAAAATCTTTTTCATACTGCAATGGGTGGTGAGGGACTGTCGGGAGCAAAATTGAATCCGATGGGTGTTACGTTTATTCAAAACTATATATCAAGAAATACGAATGGCTTTATCGCCATGAAGAAATGGGCAAAGCCTTATTTTGAAATGATGGACGAAGTTTTGGCACAACATGGTATTCCAAAAGAAATGAAATACCTGGCTGTGATAGAGTCCGGTCTTAAGTTTAATGCTATCTCTTGGGCAGGTGCTTGCGGCCCTTGGGCTTTTATGCCTGCCGCAGCGCAGCAATATGGTCTTAGCATAAGAAGAGGTAATGATGAACGATTAGATTATGTAAAAAGCACCCATGCGGCTGCAAGGTTACTTACTGATTTGTACCAGAAGTACGGCGACTGGTTGCTGGTATTGGCCGCATATAACGGCGGGCCGGGAAATGTTGATAAAGCTATCCGCAGAGGTGGCGGCAGTAAAGATTTTTGGGCAATACAATATCATCTTCCCAACGAATCTATGAATCATGTAAAGAAATTTATAGGAACGCATTATATTTTCGAAGGAGAAGGTGGTATTACTACCGTTACCAAAAAAGAAATGAAAGAGTTGCTGGAGAATGAAGGAAGTGCAAATTTGAAAGAAGATGAAATGAACAACTCTACTGCTTATAAAATAAAGGGCCGTTTCAATGCTGCTGTTATTTTAAAACATATTGAATTAGATAAAGCTACTTTCGACCACTACAATCCCGGGTTTGATAATAAAATTGCCCTTGAAGGTAAATACGAACTGCGGTTGCCCACTCAAAAGATGAACATCTTTGTGGCAAAGAGGTATGAGATATTAGAAGAGAGTTTGCAAATGTTGCTAAAATCAACCAACTCAGGCACTAATTAAGCAGTCCTATTTTTCTCCAGCACTTTCCTCATCGCTTCCACTTTCATCATACATTCCTCCCATTCTTTTTCTGCTTCGCTGTAAAATGTAATACCCGAACCTGCCTGAAAGGAAAGATATTTTGATGCTGCATTGTACATAATACTTCGTATCACCACATTGAAATCAAAATTACCATCAGGTGAAATGTAGCCAACGGCTCCGGAAAAAATGCCCCGCTTTGTTTGTTCATATTCTTCTATCAGTTCCATTACTCTCATTTTCGGCGCCCCTGTCATAGAACCCATCGGAAAAGTTGCCCTGATAATTTCTGTGAATGAAATTCCTTTTTTCAATTCGCCACTTACGGTTGAAATCATTTGATGCACTTGCGGAAAAGAATAAATACCATACAGTTCGTCCACCTTCACTGTTCCTTCTTCACATACTTTTGCCAGATCATTTCTTACCAGATCAACTACCATCACATTTTCTGAACGGTCTTTTGGACTGTTCAACAGTTCTTTTTTATTCAGTTCGTCCTCTTTATTATTATTGGCAACTCTTTTGGATGTTCCTTTAATTGGTTGCGACAAAATCCTATTGCCTTGCTTTTTAATAAACCTTTCCGGACTTGCACATAGCAACCACCGGTCATTCATCCTGTACAAAGCAGAAAAAGGATTGGGAGAAACTGTACTAAGTTGTTTATAAATTTCAACAGGGCTAATAGCTGCATTTTCTGCAAAAAATTCCTGGCAGAAATTAATTTCATAACAATCACCACGAAGAATATGCTGTTTCAATTTATTAATGATAGCAATGTATGCTAATCGGGAAATTCGGTTTTCAATTTCAATGTCTTTATTAAAAGTGGCAGACGATTTATAGATTTCAGGTTCCTTAATAATGGCATCAAACACCGTCGATGGATCGTTTGCTTCGATAATAATTTCAGTAGCAGAAAGCCGGATAATAATTTCCGGTTCAAAGAAAAATAAATCTGGAAATCCGATACGGTCAGGATTAGCAGAGACAACTTTTTCTATTTCATTTTTCAGATCATAACCAAGATGGCCAAAAAGCCAGCTTTGCTTTTCATCAATAAAATGTTGTAATGCTTCCAATACACTCCCGGCATCAGTTCTTAGTTGCCGCTTTACTCCTGCCGCCAGC
>JANORJ010000424.1:0-1531 GCA_031415255.1 Chitinophagaceae bacterium
AACCCGCATTTTATTTTTAATTCGCTTAACAGTATCCGTGCATTGGTCGATGAAAATCCCCAACGGGCAAGAAAAGCAGTAACAGAGCTGAGCAACATTCTGCGTAGCAGTTTACAATCGGAGAAAATGGAAACAGTGCCGCTGGAAAAAGAATTGAATATTGTAAAAGATTACCTAGCATTGGAGAATATGCGGTTTGAAGACAGGTTGAAAATTGAATACAGTATTGATGAAGACACATTGAACCAACCGGTGCCGCCGATGATGCTGCAAACATTGGTAGAGAATGCAATAAAACATGGCATCAGCAAACAAATAAACGGAGGTGTGGTAAAAGTTATCTCTGATTTTAAAGACGATTATCATGAATTGATAGTGCAGAACACCGGCCAGTTGAATGGTAAAATAAATACAGAAGGCTTTGGACTTTCAAGTACCAGCAACAGGCTAAGTTTATTATACGGAGATAAGGCCCGGTTTGAAATAAAACAGATCAATGGCTCTTTGGTAGAAGCAAAAGTGCTGCTGCCTGTTAACACTTTTGAAATTTAATTTCGCTTAAGTGTACGTAGTTGAAAGTAATAAATAGTATTCAAATTTCGGAGTCTGACTCATAACACTAAACGCAAAACCACAAACAATTTTTATGAAAGCAATTATCATTGACGACGAACGATTGGCCAGAACAGAGCTAAAGAAATTGTTACAGGAATTTCCTGAAGTGGAAGTGGTGGATGAAGCAACCAATGCAGAAGAAGGCATTAGTAAAATAGAAAGCCTGCATCCAGATCTTATTTTTTTGGATATACAAATGCCCGGCAAAACAGGGTTTGATATGCTGGCGCAATTAGAAAGTACGCCACAGGTTATTTTTACCACGGCCTATGATGAGTTCGCATTAAAAGCATTTGAAGTAAATGCACTGGATTATTTACTGAAGCCAATTGAACCAAAACGGCTGGCAGATGCTATTCAAAAATTACATTTTTCCGAAAGTAAAGAACCCCGTGCAGAAACAGAAAATATCAACAACAGTATTTTAACTGAGACTGACCAGGTATTTGTGAAAGATGGAGAACGATGCTGGTTTGTAAAATTGAGTGATATACGATTGTTTGAAAGTGTTGGCAATTATGCTAAAGTCTTTTTCAGCACTAACAAGCCGCTTATACTTAAATCGCTGAATGCATTAGAAGAACGGTTAGATGAAAAAACTTTCTTTAGGGCCAACCGCAAGCATATTGTAAACCTTCGGATGATAGATAAAATAGAACCTTACTTCAACGGCGGTTTGCTGCTGGAATTAAAGGGTGGCGAAAAAATTGAAGTAAGCCGCCGGCAAACGGTGAAGTTTAAAGAAATGATGAGTCTATAGTAACAGCTTTACTTAATTCTCTTTTCAAAAATAAACTGACCACCAAAATCTCCTGCTTCTGAAACCGCAGCATATTGTGCAAGAGTAGATTTTACTTTTTTCGATACATCTTCCCATAAGTCTTTAGCACTTACATACCCTTTTGTATTTTCTTTT
>JANORJ010000425.1:0-7156 GCA_031415255.1 Chitinophagaceae bacterium
ATACGGGCACACATACGTCCAACGGTTTGATTAGTACCATCAACAACATACCAAGTACGTTGTACGGTAGCCTCGTTCGCATGTTTTGTTGTAAAATGTAATTTACTCATTGTAATTTCTGTTTAGTGGCCGCCGCTATCCCGGTAGGCCGATTTTTTAAATGGACGGCGAAGGTAAGTTTGAGAGAGTGTAAAACCTAAAAATTGGGGAAGTAATTTTTATAGCTCCTTTATAAGAGGCTGATTTTCAGTAAAAATTTTGCCGTAATATTTTAATAGCCCGGAAGCAAGCTAGATTTCCCACCAATTTACAGTTGTGTTCTTGCTATTAATATGGAGTGGTTCACCAATCTTAGGTGTCTTTACCGGCATATTTAATTCTTTTGCCTTTTCTATTACTCTTTGGATAGGTTCATTCCATGGATGCATAGACAGCATAAACTTGCCCCAATGAACAGGCAGTAATGCGTTGGCTTTTAAATCAATGGCCGCCTGCACTGTTTCTTCCGGCATCATGTGTATGAGTGGCCACATCGTATTATACTGACCGGATTCAAGAATAGCCAAATCAAACGGGCCATATTTATTTCCTATTTCTTTAAAATGATTATCATAACCAGAATCGCCACCAAGAAATAAATTATGGTTAGCCGTTTTTAAAATGAACGATGACCATAAAGTTTGTGCTCTCTTTATTCCCCTACCGGAAAAATGGCGGGCCGGTGCTGCTGTCAATTGAATTGTTGATTCTAATTGCTCCGATTGCCACCAATCCATCTCAGTAATAATATTTTCATTTACTCCCCAATGCTTTAAATGAGAACTGATGCCCAATGAGCAATATATTTTACCAACTTTGTTTCTAATCTTTCTGATTGTTTTAAAATCAAGATGGTCGTAATGATCATGTGTGAGAATCAAATAATCAATAGCAGGCATATCATCTGACTTATATTCATTACTTCCCGAAAAAGCTTTTACCATAAAAGAAACAGGGGCAGCATTGCCGCTGAAGACTGGATCAATCAGGAAATTTTTATTGTCTATTCTGATAAAATAAGATGAATGGCCAAACCATACAATCAACGGTTCCGGTGAATTCAATTTTTTTAAATCAGTTTTTACAAAAGGTAATTTACCCGGTGGGGCTGTGTCAGGATGGTTCTTTAAAAATTCTTTGGTCATTTTCCAATAAGATACACCTTCCGGCTTCATAGCAGTAGGCGATAAATTTTGAAAGGCTCCGTCTTTATAATTAGGTGATTCCTTTAATCGTTGCAGATGTTTTCCTCCTGGAAGCTTACCGGTAATTCTTAGTGACATAATAATACTATTGTTGATTTGCAAATTTGCAAACCATCTACCGTAAAGGGAAAATCATTTCGGTGAATAAACAATAATTAATGGTGAATTTTTATGCATCTGGCCGTTAAATGAGTTCTAATAGTACAAAGCTTATTAAAAGCGGCCTGATGCGTAGCATACTACTCTACCCGTTTCACTACAATCCGGTTACTGGTAAAATGAGTAATAATGATCTGCATAATATCGCCTTCTTTTATGGCATCACTTTCAAGAGCAGTTAATGAAATTTTAGCCTGCATTTTGTCGCCAAATAAATTAAGGTAAACGGCGTGGGGAGAAACTTTATACACTATCGCTGCTATTTGAACTTTATTATTGAAATGCTGCAATGCTTTTTTGTATTCAGGAATGTAGTTGTGCGAGAAAAGCTCCGCCGCCACACTATTTGGTTTTTCAAGGTTCAATAACTTAAAATTGATGGCTTCGTTGGCCGCTGTTTCCACCGGTTCTTTTTCCCATTTTGATAATTGAATGGGAAAAAGAATATAGCTATCCCATTCCTTTACAAAAAACTTGCCGTCCACTATTTTCAGGTAGCCGGCAAACCTGTTTTCGATAGCAGCTTTTTGTATCAGCAGATTTATAGCTTCATTATGCGAAAATTTTACATTGTAGGCCGTCATTTTATCTCCTCTGTCAGATAATTTAAGCTGAAAGCTTACCACATCACCCAACCTGTACTGATGAGGCTTTTTATCGCTATCGGCTGCATTAGTTTTGCAGTTTACCGATTTGAGTTTATTATTATCTGAATACTCAATAGTTGCAAATTGCTTTTCGTAGTTGATAAACGAAATTTTACCCTTGTATAATTGCTGTTCCATAATTTGTTATGCAAATTTATGAGTAAGCAGATTAAACAACAGTTTTAAATAACACCAACTATTACAGGTCTATTTACTTTTTTTGACTATTCACTCCTATATTTATTATACAATTATACTAATGGCAACACATCAGCTTGGCCGCTCCGTATTTGGCGACCCAAAGAATTCCGGAAACTTAATGACGATTGAAGAAGCCCACTCTTTATTAAATGAATGGGTGCCGAATGAAAAGCTCCGGCTGCATATGAAGCAGGTGGCTGCTAACATGAAAGCATGGGCCATTGAAAAAGAAAATACAGATTCAGTAACCGCATTAAAATGGGAGCTGGCCGGCTTGCTGCATGATGCCGATTGGGAAAAATATCCTGATGACCATTGCCGTATTATTATTGAAGAACTGGAAAGCAAAAATATTGACCCTGAAGTTATTCAATGTATTGCCAGCCATGGACCAAAAGTTTTTGGCGTGGAGCCGATAAATAAAATGGATAAGATGATTTATGCAATGGATGAACTCTCCGGATTTATTCATGCTGCTGCCCTAATAAGACCAACGCTCTATGAAGGGCTGGAAGTAAAAAGTGTATTGAAAAGATTAAAGACCCCCTCCTTTGCCGCCCAGGTAAACCGGGATGATATAACTGACGCTTTATCAAGAATTGATGTTTCATTGGAAGAACTGATTCAGTTCATTATTGATCATCAAAAAGATGTATCGTAATTCTCCGTAGTGAAAATAATTTTAATATTTATTTAAACCTGCCAGATTAAACCCGGTCAGAAACACCAGCCGTGTGTTGGCTTCCTGCGTAAAGAAATATTTAGTCATCCAAAAAAGTAAATTATGAGAAAGCTTTACGCTTTGCTTACAGGTGTATTATGTACCCTGTATGCTGTAACGACCAATGCCAATCCGGTAACCCCCGACGTTGCCAATTTCACTTTCACCGTTAATGCCTCCAACAATAATGTTGGATTTATCAACACTTCCTCTTTGGGAAATGAGCCGGGAGACCGTCGAGCCTTCTGGAGTTTTGGCGACGGAACCGGTACTATGACCCCTCCGCTACAAGGAACCCAGCACCATTATCAATCAGCCGGCAGTTATACTGTTTGTCTGAAAATTTTTAGGTACAGGCCAAATCTGAATGATTCAGTTCTGTCAGCACAGATTTGTAAAACAGTAGTAATCGAAACTATTTGCAGAGCCAATTTTGAAACAGTAGCTATAGCTGCCAATCCACTAGGAAAATATTTTGTAGCACAACCGTGGCATAATCAAAATAAAAAGCCAGTACGTATCTGCTGGATATTTGGTGATGGAAGGGATACCTGCATTCAATACCCGACCAACTACACCGGCAACTATGGTGTATATCATTTATACAATCAGCCGGGCAATTATAATGTGTGTGTAAAGATTTATTATGAGGGCGGTTGCATGGCGCAAAGCTGTCACCTAGTACAGGTAATTCAACCAGATGTATGCAGGGCAAATTTCGAAAGAATGCCTGCTATTTCTATTCTTGATCCACTAAAGGTTTACTTCAAAGCATTACCATTTCATATTAATAATAAGAAACCCGCCAGAATTTGCTGGACATTTGGTGATGGCAGAGATACCTGTATTAATTATCCTGAAAACTACACCGGCTCATATACAGTTAGCCATTTGTATAATCATCCGGGGCAATACGAAGTATGTGTAAAGATTTTATACTTCGGTGGATGTGAGGCTAGAAAATGTAATCTTATACAAGTAACAGTACCAGACATTTGCCATGCCGACTTTGAAAGAATATCTGTTGCCAGCAACCTTTTATTAAATTATTTTAAAGCATTACCATCTCATAATAATAACCGAAAGCCCGCCAAAATTTGCTGGACATTTGGTGATGGAAGAGATACCTGTATCAATTATACAGAAGCTTACACCGGTTTATATGCTGTTAGCCATTTATATAATCATCCGGGACAATACGAAGTATGTGTAAAAATTTTATACTTCGGTGGTTGTGAAGCAAGAAAGTGTAAAGAGGTAACCGTACCTCCGCCGCCGGTTACTTGTTCAGTAAACCTATTCGAAATTACACCATCCATTACCAGTTTGGTTCGGGGTTTCCTCGCTGTGCCACATACTGAGCCGGCAAGAAGACCTGAACGTATCTGTTGGACATTTGGTGATGGCGAGGATACTTGTATAATGATAGATCCGCAGCAGCCATTGCCCGATTTTGTAATCCGCCATACTTACCCTGCTCCGGGTGTATACAGGGCATGTGTAAAAATTCGTTTTCAGGGTGGTTGCATAGCCGAAAAATGCCGTGAAGTTGTAATACGTCCTTCAAATAATATTTGCGGTGGATATATGACTGATTCACTAATTGCTCCACGGGCATTTAAGTTCAAAGGGTTTAGTATTCATAATCGCAATGATGAAGCTATCGCTTATCGCTGGACGTTTGGAGATGGCAGCTCTGCCACTGGCCGTGAAGTAACACATACCTACAGCCAAGGTGGCAACTACCAAGTATGCCTGACCATAATAACAAGATTAGGTTGTGAAACAAGAATTTGTAAACCGGTGAGAGTGCCGGGCAACAACGAACCTGCATTGCAACTTACACCTAACCCTGTTGTAAATGTGCTGCATGTTGGGTTCCGCTCAACACATACCGAACAAGTGAATATTAAAATACTAAACGGATTTGGTGTTGCGGTAAGGACTTATGTTCGCAATGTAAATGTAGGTCCGAATAACTGGGATGTTGAACTGGCAACCTTGGTACCGGGTATTTACACATTCATTGTTCAATCATCCAATCAACTGGCAAGTGCCCTATTTATAAAACAGTAGTAAGTCTTTCTTACGTCAGGCTAACACACAAAAAGCCGTCTCTTAATTGAGACGGCTTTTGTATTTTTTAATTACCGGATACTTTATTCAGATTCCTGTTCCCCAAACTAATGCCCACAGTATAAAATTATTAACCGCAATCGTTTGGGGTATGCAATACCCATTCCGATATATGAACTTTATAATGCACTACTGACGTAAATTGCTGCTATGATACTTCAACGTCTTTTTGCCTGTATATTATTAGCTATATCGCTGGAAATGTCTGCACAGGCCGACCCCTGGAAAATTACAGCCAGTACTATTAATCCTTCCAACTACTATGGAGTTACTGTAGCCAATGGTATGATTGGTATTGTGTCAGCCCCCGAACCTTTTAAAATAAAAGACGTGGTGCTAGCCGGTGCCTACGATTTATATGGCAGGGGCCGGGTAAGCAACTTCCTGCGCAGTTTTAATTTATTAAATGCCACATTGGATATTGATGGGAAACGCATTGATGGGAAAAATACGAACAACCTGAAACAGGAATTAGACATGCAGCATGCCGGTTTCACTACTTCGTTTGATTATACCGACAAGGCAACTGTTACCTATACTTATTATTCATTGCGCCAGCTGCCATTTACTGTGTTGATGGATATAACAGTAACTGCAAAAAAAGATATAACTATTAACAGCAGCAGTGTGATGGAAGCACCGGATGCACTGAAAGATGTAGAAAATTATTATAATGAAATTGACCGTCCGCATGTTGTCATTAGTTTATTAACTTCTTCTGCAAAAAGCCCCACTGGTAAATTGCTGATGTGTGCATCTAATACTTTTTTATTTCCCGAAGCACATGGACAAGAGCCAAGAGTGATACATGAAATGTGGGACAACAATATGCACCTGATGAAATTTACCCGGAAAATTAAAGCCGGAGAAACGTATCGTTATTCTATTGCAGGTTCCTCTATTACATCTGCCCATCATAACGACCCGTTGAATGAAGCAGAACGATTAACCATCTATGCAAAATTAGAAGGCCGTGACAGGTTGCTGAATTTTCATAATAAAGCATGGGATGAACTCTGGAAAAGCGACATCGTCATTGAAGGTGATGCACAAAGCCAGCAGGACATTCATAGCATGTTATATCACTTGTATTCTTTTACCAGAGAAGGAACGGCTTTGTCCCCTTCACCAATGGGATTAAGTGGATTGGGTTACAACGGTCATGTGTTTTGGGATACAGAACTGTGGATGTTTCCAGCCATTCTTGTATTGCATCCAGAATTGGCAAAAAGTATGATTGAATATCGCTACCAACGATTGGAAGCAGCAAAGCGAAATGCTTTTAGCAAAGGATATAAAGGAGCCATGTATCCATGGGAAAGTGCAGAAACGGGTGTGGAGGAAACACCAGTGTGGGCATTAAGCGGCCCGTTCGAACATCACATCACTGCTTGTGTTGGCATTGCCGCCTGGAATTATTATTGTGTGACACAGGATAAAAACTGGCTGAAAGAAAAAGGATGGCCGATACTTTCTGCCACGGCTGATTTTTGGGCAAGCCGTGTAGAAAGAAATGGTGCTGGCAAGTATGATATTAAAAATGTGGTGGCAGCAGATGAGTGGGCTGAAAATGTTGACAATAATGCTTTCACCAATGCTGCCGCTAAAGCAAATCTTCACTATGCCACCGAAGCTGCCAAAGTATTAAGCATAACAGCTAATGCAGATTGGATGAATGTGGCGAATAATATTCCAATTTTAAAAATGCCCGATGGAGTAACGAAAGAACATGCCACTTACAAGGGTGAGGGAATTAAACAAGCTGATGTAAACCTGCTGGCTTACCCATTAAAAGAAATAACAGACCCGCAGCAAATTCGTAAAGACGTTGATTACTATTCAACCAGAATACCTGATGAAGGCACTCCGGCGATGACGCAGGCCATCTTTACTTTATTATATGCCAGGCTGGGTGATAAAGACAAAGCATGGCATTGGTTTAAAGATGCATATATACCCAATCTTAATCCGCCTTTCAGGGTTATTGCAGAAACAAAAGGTGGCACTAATCCTTATTTTGGCACGGGGGCAGGTGGCATTTTACAAAG
>JANORJ010000426.1:0-3678 GCA_031415255.1 Chitinophagaceae bacterium
GTTTCTTCCGGAATTAGGTTGGTTGGACGGTGAGGGATGGGGTGGGGTAGCTTTTTTTGATTTTTACACAGTTCATGTTAGCTGCTGTTCTAATATGTCCAAAGGTCAACTTTATGTTCTATTTCCCAAATACCATTTTTATTACGGAGGATTGAGAGTTTTCCTCCGCCCTTTCGTTCGTTAATACTTTGTACATAATATAATAGGGCTGACTTTCTATTGTCCGAATAGACAACATCAGAGAATGTAAAGTATCCATTAGCTTTGGGAAATCGTTTATAAAACGTCTTAAAGCGTTCAGGCGTTCTAAAAAAACTCATTATTAAGCTATCTGAGACAATATATACTTTTTTTGGCCATTCAAAATAATTCTTCAGCAAATAGGACTTTGCCTTCATTTGCTCATATTTCTTATATAAGACGAAATCTGTAGAGTCAAACTGAGTCTTAAAGCTTTGCTCCCATAATGAGTCTTTAATCTCATCGTCAGACGGCATAAAGGATCTCATCCACCAGTATAACCGGGAAACCATGGAGTCCTTGTCTGTTCTATTTAGAACTACAACTTGTTTTGGCTTTCCGTTGTGTTCGTTCAATAAGATCGTCTTATAAATATTATAGTCGTCCGAAGGAACATCCTGTCCACATGTGCATAGTGTAATAAAAATGCAAATCAAAAAAATCTGAATTTTCAACATAGTTCTAAATTGCCGCTAAGGGGTTTTCTGGTGTGTTGATATTCTGTGATCCTTCAGCCCGAACCGCAGATGATAGCGAATAAAAAGTTGAGAATATATTCATCGCCCCGCCGTATTGCCAAACCGCCTCCTATAGGCAGGCTTTGATATCTTCATATAATTGGTCACTCCATCTTTGGGAACGTCCGAAATCAAGAACTCTTCCTTTATTTGGATAACAATTTATGTAAAATCCTTTTTGATCAATCAATATTGTGATATAATAAGATTGAACTATCAGATTATTCTCAAAAAACAAATAATAATTCTTGTCAGAACTCATCAATTCCCAGTGATTAATTTCCTGTTGTTTTTGAATGAGTTTTATTTTATAATCTATGGATTTATGATCTTCATAAAAAGTAATTTTTAACTTACGTTTTGATTGAATTGGATTGTAAATGCTAAATACTAATAAGGCAATACAAGCTATACTGCCAATCAATTGCTGATCTTCCCATTTTGCGTTAACATAATATAACCCCCATATTGATACAAGGCTTAAAATTATATTTGAAACCCATTGTGGTGAACTATTAGGAATATCTGAAGTCTGGACTTTACCATTTCTTATTATTTCGCTATATCGATTTAAGGGTTCTTCCATAAGCTTGCCTATAACATTTGTACTGGCGTAAGTTCTGGTATTAAATATAATTAATTTTCAACACGAATCTATGCCAGCCAAACAAAAAAATCCCATCTGCTTTCGCAAATGGGATTATAAGTATAAGCAATTGGTTTCTTCGACAGGCTCAAAACGGTTATGGAAATATTCCTAATTCTGCATAGCTGGTACCTACCTTATTAATGGCAACAACATAAGCCGCAGTCCGCATATCCGGAATGGCAGGATTGCTTTTCCAGGTATTCATAATTTCATGAGTGGCGGCTATCATGGTTTCTTCTAATCCGCTATACACTAAGTCCACTTCATCCGCACCGTGCATGATGTATTCTTTCTCCTTATCAGAAACAATTTTACCGGTCAGGGTTTCTATCTGCCCGATTATGTGGGCATTCATATTTTCATTAAACCTTTTCTCCATCCGTCCGTAACGTACATGGCTAAGGTTTTTCAACCATTCAAAATAGGAGACGGTAACACCACCGGCATTCAAATACATATCAGGCACTACTAAGGTGCCTTTATTGTTCAGTATTTCATCGGCATCTGGCGTTAAAGGGCCGTTAGCAGCTTCACCAATAATTTTTGCTTTTACCTGTGGTGCATTATCTCCGTTTATTACATTCTCCAATGCTGCCGGAATTAAAATATCACATTCCATTTCTAATGCGTCGCTGCTTTTTTCAAAATTAATAGCACCGGGAAAATCTAAAATCGAACCTGTTTTTTTGCGGTGGTTAAATACTTCATCCACATCCAATCCTTTATCGCTGTAGATAGCTCCTTCGTATTCTGCAAGGCCAACAATAAATGCACCTGCATCCTGGAAAAATTTGGCGCTATGATAACCCACATTCCCCAAACCCTGCACTACCACTTTTTTACCTTCCACACCAACAGGCAGTCCGAGTTTCTTCATCACATCTTCCATATTACATACTTCCCGTAGGCCAAAAAACACTCCAAGTCCAGTTGCCTCACGGCGGCCACGAACACCACCTTGTGTAATGGGCTTTCCTGTTACACAACCAGCCGCATCAATCTCACCGGGGTGCATAGCTGTATAGGTATCCAGTATCCAGGCCATCTCTCTTTCACCTGTTCCATAGTCAGGCGCCGGCACATCTGTACCGGGGCCGATAAAATTTTTCTTAATCAATTCGGCGGTATAGCGGCGGGTAATTTTTTCTAACTCGTAAGGTGAATATTTTTTGGGATTGATTTTTATTCCACCCTTACCACCACCAAAAGGAACGTTTACAATAGCACATTTGTACGTCATTAATGCGGCGAGTGCCATCACTTCATCCTGGTTTACTTCTGCTGCAAAACGGATACCGCCTTTGCAAGGTGTTTTGTGATGAGAGTGTTGCACCCGGTAGGCTTCTATTACTTCAATGCTACCATCATCTCTTTTTAGCGGGAAACGCATTTGATACACGGCGTTACATTCTCTGATTTGTCCCAGGATACCGGTATCCCATTTAGTGTATTGGGCTGCCTTGTCAAAACTTCTTTCGACGGAGCCAAAAAAACTGTAATGTTTGTCTGACATGAATTCTTTTTTAAGATTAGCAATCGTTATTATTAGTATAAGTGTGATGTACAACATCACGGCATCGTTATTTATCTTTTTCCAGGCGGCTGATTTTTCTCTCTAATCTTACGAGGTATAAAATCAGTCCAGTTAATATGGTAAGCATTACGGCTATCACTACGTAAATTCTTCCGCTGCTGCGCATCAGGTCTGTGCTTTGCTTGCCGGTGTCCTGCGCATTGGTTACTACGGTAATACATAGCAACATTAATCCAGGCAATATTCTTTTGAAGTTTATGCGTTTCATTGCGCCATCTTTTTTTCTTTCAATAAATTTATTCTTATTCGTACCGTGGCTATCCACACACCCAGCAAGGTCCAGCCAATAAATGCGGGAAGCTCCACCATTCTCAATGCTGGTGTTACATCTTTAAAATTAAGTGCAGGGTTGCCTTCTTGTCCCGGATGCAGGCTTGGTAACAATCTCGGTACTATCCAGATGGTTGGGAAAAGCATTGCGAAAGCAAATATGTTATAGACAGCACTTACTCTTGCTCTTTTATCAAGGTCATCTATGGAGTCACGAAGTACCATGTAAGCAAAATAAATAAGCAGCGCCACTGCTGCACCAATCAATTTTGGTTCTCTGGCTAATGCCCGAAAAGATTGAAAAGCAGGATTATTTGGGTCGGCCCAGGTGTACGTCATCCAGATGGCACCGGTGGCATAGCCTAAAAGGCCGAAAAGAATACCCACGGCAGCAAACTGACGGGCAT
>JANORJ010000427.1:0-2325 GCA_031415255.1 Chitinophagaceae bacterium
GTTAGGTTGGCTAAATTCACCAATGAGATTGCTGAATTGCCACTTTATGTAATTCCGATTCGTCATCAATTCCTTTTTGAAGAGGGCATAAATTTGATAAATTGGTAACGGATTTTATTCAAAATTTTTCGCAGAACTCTGTAACAGATAAAAAATAGTATAGAATCTTATTATGGGAAGAAAAAATTCAAAGACCAAAAAAATAAAAGAAAAACAAAGGCCATCTTCATCCGCTAAGGTGCTGAAAGGGAAACTTGATATAACTCGTTCGGGAATGGGCTTTGTAACTATTGAAGGTATGGAGGTGGATATTATTATTCGTCCATCCGATTTCAATACTGCTCTTCATGGCGATACTGTTCGTGTTGCCATTAACGAAATGAAAAATAGCGGACGACGTATGCAAGGGGTTGTAAAAGAAGTGTTGCACCGCAAACGAACTGAATTTATTGGCCGCCTGCAAATGAATAAAGGTTTTGCTTTTTTCATACCAGAAATGGATAAACCCATGCCGGATATTTTTATTTCTCTGTCAAACATTAAAGAAGCAAAAGATAACGACAGGGTAGTGGTGCGGTTGCTGCAATGGGAGAATGATGGTAAGCGGCCTGTTGGCGAAGTGGTAACCGTGCTAGATGCAGAAAATAGCAATGATGCTGCTATGAAAGAAATTTTGCTGGAAGCAGGATTTCCCTTGCAATTTCCGGATGATGCATTGGAAGTGGCTGCAAGAATACCCGATACTATTTCCGCGGATGAAATTAAAAAACGGAACGATGTAAGAGAAATATTTACCATTACCATTGACCCGGCAGATGCAAAGGATTTTGACGATGCTATTTCATTCCGGAAATTAAAAAATGGAAACTATGAAGTTGGTATTCATATAGCAGACGTAAGTCATTATGTGGAATCGGGTAATGCTCTTGACAAAGAAGCTTATCATAGGGCTACTTCTGTTTATCTGCCTGACCGGGTAAATCCAATGCTTCCGGAACATATTTCCAATGTGTTGTGTTCGTTACGACCGAATGAAGACAAACTTACTTTCTCTGCTATTTTCCAGATAACTCCCAAAGCAGAAGTAAAACAATACTGGTTGGGAAAAACAGTTATTCATTCCAACCATCGCTTTACCTATGAAGAAGTGCAGGAAATTATAGAAACCAAAGCTGGATTATATGCTGAAGAAGTTTTAATATTAAACGATCTGTCACAAAAATTCAGAAAGAAAAGGTTTAGTAACGGCGCTATTAATTTTTCCTCTCAGGAAGTACGTTTTCAACTAGATGAAAAGGGTAATCCTATTGGCATCATGATAAAGGAAAGTAAGGAAGCCCACCAGTTGATTGAAGAATTAATGCTACTGGCCAACAGAACGGTGGCAGAAAATATCTCGAAAATTAAAATTAACGGTAAGCCGCTTCCGTTTCCATACCGCACTCATGATGACCCGGATGAAAAAAAATTATTACCATTTGCTGCGTTTGCCAAAAAATTCGGTCACAAGTTCGATACTTCTTCTCCAGAAGCCATTGCAACATCATTCAATCAACTATTGAATGATGTAAATGGAAGGCCGGAACAACATGTATTGGAACAATTAGGAATCCGCACCATGGCAAAAGCAAAATATACTACAGAGAATGTGGGGCATTATGGATTAGGGTTTGAACATTACTGTCACTTTACCTCACCCATTCGCCGCTATCCGGATGTGCAGGTGCACCGGATATTGGAGGAAGTATTGAATAATAAAATAAACCCAGATAAAAAATTAGAGGAAAAATGTAAGCATACCAGCGAAAGAGAAAGGGCGGCAATGGAAGGTGAAAGGGCGGCTAACAAATACAAGCAGGTACAGTACATGAAGAATTATTTGGGCGAAGATTTTGAAGGGGTGATAAGTGGTGTATCAAGTTTTGGTTTTTGGGTGGAGACAGTAGCACATAAATGCGAAGGACTGGTAAGTATAAATAGTTTGTTGGAGTATGATGAATTTCGACATGTTGAAACCGATTACTGTTTGGTAGGGCAACGAAGTGGTAAGAAATTTAACATGGGAGATAAAATAATGATAAAAGTGGTGGCGGCTAACCTTGCCAAACGGCAATTGGATTATTAATGGGTGGTTTAACGATTGGATTATTGTCTGGTTTGTTTGGGGTAGGGGGCGGATTTTTAATTGTGCCCTTACTGTTGTTTATGACGGATATGTCTTATGCGGCGGCCGTTTCTGTTTCACTTGTTGTCATTACCTGTATATCCAGCGTTGGATTTGTTAACAAGTTTAGATATAACCAGATATACAATGTAACTCAAATG
>JANORJ010000428.1:0-5312 GCA_031415255.1 Chitinophagaceae bacterium
TCAACTCTAACACATCTATTGGTCTGGCTGCAAGTGGAACTGGAAACATAGCTGCCTTTACGGCAATCAATGCAACCAATGCACCGGTGGTGGCAACGGTTACAGTAACACCACAAACCACTGGCATTAACACCCCTGTTACATTTACTAATGCTGGCGCTGTTTTGATTCCTGGAACTGGAACTAGTGGCATTGCATCACCTTATCCTTCCAACATTACGGTATCCGGCATTACAGGTTCAGTTACTAAAGTAACAGTCAAACTAAACAACTATAACCATACATTCCCTGACGACGTGGATGTATTGCTTGTTGGACCAGGCGGACAGAATGCAATCATCATGTCTGATGTTGGCGGTTCACTTGATGCTGTGGGTGTAACACTTACTTTAGATGATGCTGCTGCCACTAGCCTACCTGACGCAACGCAGATAGTCTCAGGTACTTTCAGGCCAACAAATATTGGCGCCGGGGATGCTTTTACAGCACCTGCTCCAGTACCAGGCGGTGGATCGGTACTTTCAGTCTTTAACGGCATTCCTGCAAACGGAATCTGGTCTCTATATATAATGGATGATCTTGGTGGCGATATTGGCAACTTTAATGGTGGATGGGAGATATCAATAACATCTGCTTCTGGAGCTCCTCCTTGCTCCGGCACACCAATAACATTTACGTACACCGTTAACCCAACACCAACTGCAATAGTCACACCGACATCACAAACTATTTGTTCAGGCTTCCCAATTACAACGATTGTACCATCAGGTAGTGCAGTAAGCGGAACAGTTTATAACTGGACAAGAGATAATGTAGCAACTGTAACTGGTATTGCGGCAAGTGGTGCTGGTAACATAGCTGGTACATTAACTAACACTACTACTAATCCTATAACTGTAACGTTTACAATTATACCTACAGCGAATGGATGTCCTGGTGCAGCAATTACTGCAACTGTATTAGTGAATCCAACACCAGTCATTACATTTACACCCGCTGCACCGGTTATTTGTAATGGACAAATTCAACAGATAACTGCCAGTGTATTACCGCCAACACCTCAAACATTCTCTCAACCAGCTACTACAATTATTTCTGCCGTTGGTATAGCTAATCCTTATCCATCGCAGATTAATGTAGCAGGATTAATAACAACTGGAGTAACGGTGAAGTCTGTAAAACTGGGTAATTTCAATCACACATTCCCTGATGATGTGGATGTTGTATTGGTTTCTCCAACAGGTCAGTCAGTAATACTGATGTCTGATGTGGGGGGTAGTCCAGATGTAGTTGGCCTTGATTATACTTTAGATGACGTGGCTGCAGCATCAATGGCAGACAATGCACTCAATCCGACGGGCACATACAAACCAACGAATTTTGTTGCAGGTGATAATTGGCCGGCACCCGGACCATTAACAGCACCAACTTCTACACTGCTGTCTTCTTTCTCAGGTAATCCAAACGGAGACTGGAAACTTTATGTAGTTGATGATGCAGGTGGTGATCAAGGCTTTATTGGTAACTGGAGTATCACTTTCAATATTCCATCTCTGGTGGTATTCAGCCCGATAACAAATCTCTTTACAGATGCGCTGGCTACTATTCCTTATACCGGCACACCAATAAATGTGGTGTATGCTAGACCAACAGTTACTACTCTTTATACAGCTACTACCTCAGTATTTGGTTGTATTGGAACTGGCACTGTAAACGTAACCGTTAATCAATTGCCGACTATTACTGTTCAGCCAACACCGGCTACACAAACTGTATGCCCTGGCAATAATGTCACCTATTCTGTAACTGCTACAGGAACCGGGCTTACTTATCAGTGGAGACAGGGTGCTACCAACCTGGTTAATACAGTTCAAATATCTGGTGCTACTACTAATACATTAACCATTGCTAATGTAAACGCATCCAATTCTGGAACCTATACATGTGTTGTAAGTGGAACATGTCCACCTCCAGTCACAACTATTCCAGTTGTACTAAATGTGGCTACTGCACCAATAATAAGTGCACAACCAGCTAACGTAACAGTTTGCGTAGGGCAGAATGCCAGCTTTACAGTAGCTACTGTTGGTAGTGTACCTCCGCCTACTATTTATCAATGGCAGGTTAGTGCTAATGGATTGCCAGCAGGACCTTGGGTCAACTTAACTACTGGTGGTTCTTATACTGCTACGTTTACAATAACAGGTGCTACTACATCACAAAGTGGAAGCTTGTACCGTGTATTGGTTACCAATATTTGTGGTCAAACTACTACATCAGGCAATGCTTTACTTACTGTAAATGCATTACCAACAGTAACAGCAACAGCTCTTCCAGCCAGAATTTGTATCAGTGATACATTAGTGCCATTATCCGGCTCACCGGTAGGTGGAAGCTGGAGTGGTATAGGTGTTTCTGGTTTCAACTTTGTACCATCAGCTACAGCCGTGGGTACTTACACACTCACATATTCTTTCACCAATTCTCTTGGTTGTACTAACACTGCAACTGTAACAGCTAAGGTGGAAGATTGCCAGGAGCGGTTGAGATTGCTGAGAGACGATGCATTGATATTGTATCCGAATCCAAACAACGGCAGGTTCAATATCAGGATCAACAGCACATTGTATAATTACCTTGGTATGAAGGTGTACAATGTTCAGGGGCAGTTACTGAATGGTGTGGCTGTTAATGATGTACTTAATTCTCCAGTTTACTCAGGTCTTGTATATGGTCGTGTAATTCCGATTGACCTTTCGAAATTACCGGCAGGTATCTATCTTGTTAAGTTCTACTACGATGATGGTGTAAGAACTTCAGAAAAGACCTTTAAAGTAATAATAGGAGGGCATTAATAAAAAGCCAAAAGTTAAAATCAATACAAGGCATCCCTTTTACGGGATGCCTTTTTTTTACGCAACCAGCTGCGTAACTTTAGTATAATATGCAATCACCCCTTGTACTGTCTTTAATAAAAAATCAGCGACAATTTCATCTTGTAGTTTTATTCGATGCAGCAAATGACAGATTGTTACCGCTTGATCTTACAGCTGATAATAAAGAACTGACGGACGATATAATAAGTGATACAAAAATTTTTTCCGCTTGGGTAGATGGAAAATTAAAGAATGCCAATGCCCGTTATGGAATCGGCGGATATGCAGAACATCGTACCGTTTACAAAAGCAGTAAAGTATTTGATGCGGCATTGCCCGGCGATGAACCAAGGCGACTGCACTTGGGAACCGATATATGGGGCAAACCGCATACTGCTGTTATGGCACCATTGAATGGAATAGTTCACAGCTTTGCTTTTAATAACAGAGCCGGTGATTATGGTGCTACGATTATTCTTTCACATCTTCTGGATGGGCTTAGTTTTTATACACTTTACGGGCACCTTAGTTTAAGCTCAATAAAAAATATAAAAGAGGGTGACAGAATAGAAAAGGGAGATGTGTTTGCAGAATTTGGCATTCCGTCTGAAAATGGAAGCTGGCCACCGCACCTTCATTTTCAGATTATTGAAAACATAGAAAAATGGTCTGGGGATTATCCAGGTGTTTGCAAATTTTCAGAAAAAGAAACATGGCTGGCTAATTGTCCCGACCCGGATATTATATTACAATTAAACAGCCATTTACTGTAAAATGGAAGAATTTTTATTTCATTAATTTGAAAGCATGAGACCAGGAGTTTCTTAAAAAACCCGGAATACACCAAAGAATACAAAGAGATTCTATTGCCCTAGCTGATTCCATCTTGCCCATGTCTTCTACCTCCCATCCGAAAGAAACGAGAATATCATTAACCACTATCTTAGCTTCATCATCATTACCACATATAAACATAGTAGGCGGACCATCATTAAATGCTGGTTTGTACATATGGTCACTCCCTACGCTGTTGAATGCCTTAACTACTTTTGCCTCGGGAATACGGCCTTGTATTAATTCCATCAGGCTCTCATTCGTGTTAGTAAAAAAAGATAATACACCATTCAAAGGAGGGGCATCAGCTATGGGATTGGTAACATCAATAACAACCTTTCCTGCAAAGTTTCCCAGTCCGGCAATTTCAAGTGCTTCTGTAGCTTTAGAGCCTTTTACTGCCAATACAAAGGCTTCACCAAATTCAGCCGCCTCATTAAAATAACCAACAGTACCGTTCTGGTTTTCCGGGGCTGCCCGCCAGCTTATAACAGCAGGATTTGAAACATCCCTGGTTCCCAATTTTACTTCATGCCCTTCTTTAAGTAATGCAGTAGCCAGCGTTCTTCCTACCTGGCCAGACCCGATGATTCCTATTTTCATAACGGTTGTTTTTATTGATTAATAATTAGCTTTACAAATATTCAATTAAAAAAATTCATGTCCAATCCTAATTTGAGCAGCGAAAATCAAAACTTAACGGCAGCGGATAAAGAATTCGAAAATAATATCCGTCCGGCACAGATAGCTGATTTTGCCGGGCAGGATCAGATTATAGAGAACCTGCGGATATTTATCAGGGCTGCTAAAATGCGGGGGGAAGCATTAGACCATGTTTTATTTCATGGCCCGCCGGGATTGGGAAAAACAACTTTGTCAAGAATAGTGGCGAATGAACTGGGGGTAAACATTAAAGAAACATCCGGCCCGGTGATAGAAAAACCCGGTGACCTTGCAGGATTATTGACAAGCCTTGAAGCCAATGATGTTTTATTTATTGATGAAATACATCGCCTGAGTACTGTAGTAGAAGAGTATCTCTATGCTGCCATGGAAGATTACCGGATTGATATTATGATTGACAGTGGCCCGAATGCAAGGAGTATTCAACTTAACCTCAACCCATTTACCTTAATTGGCGCCACTACAAGAAGTGGGCTACTTTCAGCACCATTGCTTTCAAGATTTGCTATCAAGTCAAGACTTGAATATTACACTTCTGCAGTATTGAATAAAATTATTCAGCGTTCTGCCAATATTCTCGGTACAAAAATTTCAACAGAAGCAATTGGAGAAATTGGCAGAAGAAGCCGCGGCACTCCCAGAATTGCTAACGGGCTATTAAGACGGGTAAGGGATTTTGCACAGGTATTAAATGATGGTGATATTGATTTCGGCATTACCCAACATGCACTGAAAGCATTAAATGTAGATGAGTATGGTTTGGATGATATGGATAACAGAATACTCCAAGCTATTATCGAAAAATTTAAAGGAGGCCCCGTTGGCATTACCACTATTGCCACTGCAGTGGGTGAAGAAGCAGGAACAATAGAAGAAGTGTATGAACCATTTTTGATACAGGAAGGTTTTTTACAACGT
>JANORJ010000429.1:0-8463 GCA_031415255.1 Chitinophagaceae bacterium
GGGGAGGATAGCTTCGCTTTGTGCACCAAAAAAATTAGTGTACCATACGCCAAGCAGGGCCATCAGCACTGGAATATTTTTTTCAAATGAAGTGGAAGCGAAATGATTGTCGGTATTATGTGCGCCTTTTAATAATTGTTCAAAATTTTTAAAGCCAATCGTTAATGCAATGGATAAGCCGATGGCACTCCACAAAGAGTAACGGCCACCTACCCAATCCCAGAATTCAAACATGTTCTTTTTATCAATACCAAATTGTACCACTTCCTTTTCATTGGTGGAAAGGGCAACAAAATGTTTGGCAATATGTTTTTCATCTTTAGCTTTTTTCAGAAACCATTCTCTTGCCGTATGTGCATTAGTCATCGTTTCCTGGGTGGTAAACGTTTTAGAAGCAATGAGGAACAAGGTTCGATCTGGTTTTACCTTCTTTAATGTTTCGGCAATATGTGTGCCGTCAACATTTGACACAAAGTATGTTTCTATATCATCTACCCAATATGGCTTCAGGGCTTCTGATACCATTTGCGGTCCCAGGTCGCTGCCACCAATGCCGATATTGACAATGTATTTTATTTTTTTACCGGTGTATCCTCTCATTTTTCCGCTGTGTACTGCATTGGAAAAGGTTTTCATTTTACGAAGCACTTTCTTTACTTCTGGCATCACATCATTTCCTTCGGCAAAAACAGGACGGTCAGAAAAATTACGCAGCGCAATATGCAGTACGGAACGTTTTTCCGTTTCATTAATCCTGTCGCCATTGAACATCGAATTGATGCCGTTCTTTAATTTACATTCTTCTGCCAGTTGCAGCAGCAGTTGTATTGTTTCATCAGTAATAATATTCTTGGAATAGTCAAACACCATTTCATCCTGACAAAGCGAATATTTTTTAAACCGGTTAGCATCGTCGTGAAAAAGTCCCCTTATATGAATACTTTTCATGGCTCCTGCATGTTTTTGGAGTGCTGTCCATGCTTTAGTTGACGTTGGATTAACTTTTGGTAACATATTTACTGGTATATTATAGTTGATGAAAGGTATCAATGGTTTTTACCACCATCTCTTTATTTATATCTAAATGAGCAACTAACCGTACACGGTTTGGTGAAATAGCATAACCTAAGATGGAGTGTTCTTTTAGTTTTGCGACTAGCTCGGGTGCTGTTATACTTTCTTTCAATTCAAATATGATGATATTTGTTTCAACAGGTAAAACTAATTGAACAAATTCTTTAGCTGCAATGGCTTCAGCTATTTGTTTGGCATGCACATGGTCTTCTGCTAGCCTTTCAATATTATTTTGCAAAGCATAGATACCTGCTGCAGCAATAAAACCGGCCTGCCGCATGCCACCACCAAATACTTTTCTTATTCTTCTTGCTTTTTTAATGAAATCTTTTTTACCAAGTAATAAGCTGCCAACCGGGCATCCTAAACTTTTACTCAGGCAAATTGAAATACTATCAAATGTTTCGCCGTATTGTTTTGATGTTTCATTTTTTGCAACTAATGCATTCCACAACCTGGCACCGTCCAAATGAAAGGCGAGTCTGTTTTCTTTACATACCCTTTCTATTTTTTTTATTTCACTAAAATCATAACAACTACCGCCGCCACGGTTGGATGTATTTTCTAAAGAAACCAAACTGGTATTTGCCCGGTGTGCATCATCGGGCTGAATAACTGCGGCAACTTGCTCCGCGGTAATTCTTCCAAAATTCCCCTGCAATAATTTTACAGATGCGCCAGAGTTAAATGCAATGCCACCACCTTCGTATTGATAGACATGGGAGCTTTCATCACAAATAACTTCATCTCCAGGTTGAGTATGGCACTTAATCGCAATCTGATTAGTCATGGTGCCCGAAGGGCAAAAAATGGCTGCTTCCATGCCGAACATCTCAGCACTTATGTTTTCTAATTCATTAATCGAAGGGTCTTCGCCAAACACATCATCACCCACTTTCGCCTTCATCATGGCCTCCAGCATGGCAGGTGTTGGCTTTGTCACGGTATCAGAACGGTAATCAATTATCATGCACTTAATTTACTTGCAATATAATCAGTTCAGCACTGAAATTTGACATTTGGCGAAGCCCTTTCTGCCAAAAGTGGCGGCTTTCTTATCTTGCCACACTATGCGACAGCCAACACTCATAGAATTTATTGCGATAATTTCTACTTCCCTTGTATTTGCTATTGCAGGGCTATACCTGCTGGCCGATTTTGGCCGCTTGTTCAAAAGGACTATTGGCAATGAGTTGCTTAGGAAAAACGCTGCTGTCTGGGTAATTATTTTTTGTATTTCAGCAGCGTTGTCACCTATGAGCAACGGTTTTTTTTATATGCTTTATACCGACGGATTAGGTACAGTGTTACTGATGCAAGTACTTTCTACTACGGCCTATACCATTTTTGGGTTTAATACAGTATGGTATGTTACTGAATTAAAAAGGGTGCAGCAGCTTTCGTTTATCAAAAGGGCCATGTTGATGGTGTTAACAGTGGTAGTAATGACTATCATCCTTAATATACCTCTCATATACCTGTTTTATCACAAACAAGTAATGCTTGTCAGTTATTCAATTTTATCAAGCATTTACCTTGGTGGTGCCACTGGTTTTGTGTATGCACTTACTAATTATCTTGACATAGAAAGAAAGAGAAAATTTGATGAAAAAGAACTGGAGCTTAGCCGGTTACGGGAATTAAAAACCAAAGCAGAATTAGATGCCTTGCATTCAAAAATAAATCCTCATTTTTTATATAACTCATTAAACTCCATTGCCGACCTTTCTGTTACCGATGGTAGGAAAGCAAGGAAAATGACAATTGCACTGTCTGATTTATTCCGATATAGTATTAATTATAGCAACAATAATTATTCTACGGTGAAAGATGAAGTGGAAATGGCCAATGTTTATTTGCAAATAGAAAAAATCAGGTTTGAAGATAAACTGAATTATACATTGCAAGTGGAGGAGGAGTTAAATCATTATTTAGTACCAAGATTTGTATTGCAGCCATTGGTAGAAAATGCGGTGAAGCATGGGTTAAAAGCAACAGGGCAGCAGACAGAAATAAAATTGGAAGTAAAGAAAAATGACCAGGGTTTAGTAATGAATATAGCCGACACTGGTCCCGATTTCCCTCCTGAACTGGTTCCCGGTTATGGTGTGAGAAGTGTGTATGATAAACTGGACCTGCTTTTCTCCGATAATTATGAAATGCACTTTACCAATAAGCCAGTAAAGCAGGTTTCTCTATATATTAATAAATTAATGAAAGATGAGCCAGCTATTTAAAGCTATAGTGATAGACGATGAACCTGCTGCCAGAAGACTAATGAAAAGTCTTTTACTGGAACATAATGATGTGGTGGAAGTGATTGGTGAAGCTGGTAATGGGAGAGATGCCATTGCTGCCATTGAAGAACTGAAGCCCGATGTAATTTTTCTTGATATACAAATGCCGGACCTTACCGGGTTTGAAGTAATTGAAAAATTAAAAGTAAAACCCAATATCATTTTTACTACTGCGTATGAACAATATGCTATCAAAGCATTTGAAACTTTTTCTATTGATTACTTACTGAAGCCTATTAAAGAAGAACGGCTGGAGCAAAGCATTGCCAAACTAAAACAATTTGGAAGATTAGCAGTACCAATTGACATTATTGGTTTACAGGAAATCATCCGGCAGTTTCAAACGCCCCAAAAGGCCACTGCATTGCCAATAAAAACTGGCGACAGGATTAATCTAATCCGGTTTGAAAACATCAGCTACTTGGAAGCCAGTGATAAATATGTATTTATATATACAATTGACGGGCAAAAGCATTTAACCGACCAATCATTAACTGCATTAGAGGAAAAACTTCCAACACAATTTTACCGAATTCAAAAGTCGTATATCATTAATAAGGACAGAATAAAAGAGATGCATCGCCATTTCAATAGCCGTTATCTTTTTATATTAGACGATAAGGCTGGCAACAGGCTTACTTCAGGCCGCACTTATCATGATGCCATTCGGACGGAGTTCGGATTATAAAAACTCCTTTTTTAAACTAGCCAATCTTTCGCAATATTTAATTTTTATGCCCTTTTTCGGCTGTTTCCACCCAATTTAAGGTTTTGCCCCACTTATCGGATTTAGCTGCCAGTCATCCCAAAATTGGCAGAGGCTGTAACCGATTTCAAGCTCCTGCGTCACACTCATGTCACCAGAATGGCCGATTATCCCTAAAATAGGCCGTTTAATTTAAAACAATGTACTTAGTAATACTAAGTACTTAGTTTTGGTATGTAATTATCAAAAGCAAGTACTAAACGTAAAATAAAGAGAAAAATGAGAAAGATTTTAACCATGCTGACCTTCGCCTTAACAACCTTGTCTATTGTCGGCTATGCACAGATTAAGAACGGAAAAGTAAGTGGAACCGTAATTGACGGGAGTATTAAAACCATAGAATCGGCTACTATTACTTTGTTACGGGCCACAGATTCTTTGGTAGTAAAAATGAGTGTAGCTGATAAAACTGGCAAGTATGAATTTGATGGGGTGCCGGCAGGGCAGTACCTGGTTTCTATTACAGCCGTAGGACATAACAAAGGCTATTCTGAACCATTTGCAATTACTACTGCAAATTCGGTGGTAACAGTAAAAACAATTGAACTGGTGCCTAAACCAAAGGCATTGGGTGAAGTGACTGTTACTGCAAAAAAGCCATTGGTAGAGCAAAAAATTGACAGGATGGTGGTGAATGTGGATGCTGCAGTTACCAATGTGGGAGCTACTGCTTTGGAAGTATTAGAAAAATCACCCGGCATCACGGTTGATAAAGATGGTAACATCAGCCTAAAAGGAAAACAAGGAGTGCAGGTTTATATTGATGGAAGACCAAGCTATCTGTCTGGTAATGATTTGGCTAATTATCTGCGCAGTATGAATGCAAGCCAGCTGGAGCAGATAGAAATAATGACGAACCCGCCGGCAAAATATGATGCAGCAGGTAATAGCGGCATTGTAAATATTAAAACAAAAAAGACGAAACAGTTTGGATATAGTGGAAGCATTTCTTCTACCTGGAGCCAGGGGCGATATGCTAAAGTGAGTGAATCAGCTAATTTCAACTACAGAAAAAACAAGATAAACTTCTTTAGTAATGTTGGCTACAACAACAGGAAAAACTTTCAGGATCTTAATATTCAGCGAAAATTTATTGATAATACCACCAAGGAAATTAAATCGCATTTTGACCAGCTTGGTAGAATGAGAGAGGGTGGGGAGTCTGTAAACGCAAAGTTTGGTCTTGATTTTTTTGCTACTAAAAAAACAACAATAGGTGCGGTAGTTAATGGTTTTTACAATCCCAGTTATTTTAATAGTAGCAGTAATGTGGCTATTTCAAACTCAGATAAAATATTATTAAGCCGTACATTATCAGCGACTACCAATGATAAAAAATGGAGACACCTGGGAGCCAACTTTAACCTGCGCCATGTATTCGACTCCACCGGCCGGGAGCTTACAATTGATGCTGACTATCTTACGTATAACAGTACCAATGCGCAAGATTTAGTTAATGCATATTTTAAACCTGATGGAACTTCTTTTGATAAATCAGATACATTGCTTGGCAGCCTACCGCAGCACATTAAAATTTATACTGCCAAAGCTGATTATGCGCAGCCATTAAAAAACAATGCAAAATTTGAAGCCGGTATAAAAACCAGCTTTGTAAAAACGGATAATAATGCCATCTATGATAGTGTTAATAATGGAGTAAGAGTCAGGGATATTGGCCGTTCTAATCATTTCTTGTATAATGAAAATGTGAATGCAGCTTATGTTAACTACAGCAGGCCATTGAGTAAAAAAATAAATGCACAGTTGGGGCTACGCCTCGAACATACGAACGCAAAAGGCAATCAGGTAACAACAGGGGAGAGCTTTTCAAGAAACTATGTTCAGCTTTTTCCAACTGCTTATTTGCAATACACCCTAAATGAGAAGAACAGTTTTGTACTTAACTATGGCAGACGAATTGAACGTCCGGATTATGAGGATCTAAATCCCTTTATTACATTTTTGGATAAATATACTTTTGAACAAGGTAATCCAAACTTAAGACCACAGTTTGCTCACAACATTGAACTGAGCCATACTTACAAAGGTTTTTTAACAACAACGTTGAATTATAACAGAACAACCGATATCATTCAGGATGTGCTGGAACAAAATACTGATAAGAACGAATCTTTTATAAAAAAATCAAACATCGCCAGCCGTGAGCAGTATGGTATTTCTATAAATGCAGGCGGACAAATAAAAAAATGGTGGATGGCGAATCTGTGGACTAATCTTTACAAAAATCATTATAAAGGAATAGTAAATGGCGATGATATTTCACTTGGTGCCACGTCGTTACAAATGAATCTTTCTAACCAATTTAAATTTAATAAAGGCTGGAGTGCAGAACTAAGTGGTTTTTATACTTCGCCAATGGTAGAAGGAGTGTTTAGGATAAAAGGTTTTGGAAAAATGGATATGGGTGTTACTAAACAAATTTTGAAAGGCAAAGGTACTTTACGGTTGTCGGGTAGAGATGTTTTGTGGTCGCAGAAGATAAGTGGAACCAGCCGCTTCAGTAATATTGATGCCATGTTTCAGCAGAGAAAAGATTCAAGGCAAGTGGCACTTGGATTTACTTACCGGTTTAGCAAAGGAAAGATGGGCAATAACCAAAAGAGAAAAACTGGTGGCGCTGATGATGAAAAGAACCGAGTAAAGACAGGTGATAATTAATATCAAAGAAGCGTAAGAAACAAGCTTATCAAACATTATAGGTATAGCCATGATAAAGTCCTCCGGAAACGGGGGACTTTATTATTTACCCGTAACTATCAGCGTCATTTGGCAAGAAAATATTGTAAGCAGCTCAATAGCTTCAAACCCCAAAAACAATCTTACATTTGAAGAACTATAAACTAAAAACTGTTTCCCATGCCATCTTTTGATATTGTAAGTAAAGTTGATGCACAAGCATTAGACAATGCAGTAAATGTTGTTACCAAGGAAATTACCAACCGGTTTGACTTTAAGGGGTCGCATGTTGTTATTAATCTTGACAAAAAAGAATTTGTTCTCAAATTGGAAACCGATGATGATATGAAGATGGGGCAGTTGATTGATGTACTTATCAGCCGTGCACATAAGCAGGGCATTTCTCCCGACGCATTTGATGTATCTAAAGTAGGTGCTCAAAGTGGTAAAGTGTGGAAGAAAGAAGTGAAAGTAAAAAACGGGCTGATACAAGAAGATTCAAAAAAGGTAGTGAAACTTATCAAAGATGCTGGGCTAAAAGTGCAGGTATCTATTAACGATGATCTGGTAAGAGTGACTGGTAAAAAAATTGATGATCTACAGGCAGTCATCCAGCTTTGCAATAATGGAAATATGGGAATTCCTTTGCAGTATGTAAACATGCGGGACTAAGTGTTGTGAGTATAATGAGTGAAGGCAAATTGCACAAGTGAAATTGTTTATAATACCTGCAAATGATTGAAAATCTGTTTATAAGCGATTCATTTCTGTTGATAACATGGTGCAAAACAAGTGCATATCAATATCATCAAAAATTTGGAAACGGGTAGATCAATAAACTATATTTGATATACAACTGCACGAAGTTTTAGCAATAAAATGGAAGTGCTTGGAGAAACGGAAATCCCTCAAAAGATGGAAGTTACTCTTGGAGTAAAAGAAGCCCGTTAAAAGGTGGACATTACTTCTGAAAGCATCGGGTAAGTAAACAGAAGGCGCAAGCCAGAAAGTGAGCTAACTTGGTGCTTTCATCTTTTAGAGAGTTAGCCACAGATGAACCCGGATTAACACAGATAGAATCTGATTTTTTAGAATCCTCTATTCTAGCCGAGTAGCTAAGAAAAGGCAATTATTATTTCTTATTGAAATGAAACCCTGCCTTTCGTTTCTTGTATTAATCTGTGTAAATCCGTGGCCAAAAATGTATTTCCCTCCAAATTTGGCTGTAACCCTTCTCCGGCCTATCTTTGCCGCCCGAAAAATAATCTTTTAATCTGTACGGCAAAATCCGTGCAGCCTTCAAAATCATCAAGTTATGAAAAAAGGAATCCATCCCGACAGCTACCGGTTAGTAGTTTTTAAAGACATGAGTAATGGTCATTCATTCGTTAGCCGTTCTACTGCTTCATCTAAAGAAGTAGTAAAGTGGGAAGATGGCAATGAATACCCACTGGTAAAGCTCGAGATTTCCAACACTTCTCATCCTTTCTTTACTGGTAAAAACATGCTAGTAGATACTGCAGGCCGTATTGACAAATTCAATAAGAGATACGCAAAGAAGGCATAATATTATTAAATTGTGACATCACTTGATTCGCCGAAAGGCGGAGAAAGTTTTGTTTTTCATGG
>JANORJ010000430.1:0-1721 GCA_031415255.1 Chitinophagaceae bacterium
AGCTAATCTCCCTTTTATACTAAGAGATAGTATTGAAATCAATTTCAATGGAAATAAACGATTGGTGCAATTAGAAGCATGGGGACAGAATGCCCATTTCTTTCGTAATAAAGTAGTGGCGGCCAATGAAACCTGGAACAATGATTTGCCGTATGTTATTCTTGGTTCGCTGTTGGTTAATACCAATCAAACGTTGACCATAAATAAGGGCTGCCGAATTTATATGCATGCAGATGCGCCAATTGTAGTGAATGGAACAATGCAGGTAAATGGATTAAAGGATACTGTTGACAGAGTTTATTTTCGTGGCGACAGACTGGATGAACCTTACAAAGATTATCCGGCTAGCTGGCCGGGAATTTTCTTTCAGACAAATTCGAAAGACAATGTGTTTAGTTATGCTGTAATTAAAAATGCGTATCAGGCAATTGCATTGCAAGAACCGGCACCAAATGCAAATCCAAAAATTATATTAAATGAATGTGTAATTGATAATGCCTACGATGCTGGTATAATTTCCATCAACTCTAGTGTAAGGGCAAGAAATTCCTTAGTGAGTAATTGTGGTAAAAATATTTTTCTGTTAAAAGGCGGCGACTATCAATTTACTCATTGCACTGTTGTTACGTATGCCAATCGTTTTATTGAACACCGTGACCCTGTTTTGGTGGTTAGTAATTTTATTAATGTAAATAACAACCCGGTTACTGCCAACTTGAATGCTGTTTTTCGCAATTGTATTTTTTGGGGAGAGAATGGGTTGGTGGACAATGAAGTGGTGGTGGCTAAAAGCGGAACGACTACATTCAATGTAAACTTTGATTATAACCTGTGGAAAGTTCAAACGGTTCCGGCAAATATTACCAGCACCCAGATTATTAATAATCAGTCGCCCCAGTTTGACAGCATCAGCACTTTCAACAATTATTATAATTTCAGGCTGAAAACCACCTCTCCGGCCATTAATAAAGGAATAAACGCTGCTGTGGCTATTGATTTAGATGGCAAACCCCGGCCAGTTGGCTTGCCTGATTTAGGTTGTTTTGAGAAACAGTAGAACCTATCAATCACTATCTTTGTTTTTCTTTGTTACAACTAAACACAATGAATTTTCGTTTGTAATAACATAAATTATCATCATGAAAACATTAATGCTTACAATGATTTTAGCCGTCACATTAAATGGCAGTTCTATTTACGATTTTAAAGTAGCTGGCTTAGATGGAACCGATATTGATTTTTCCCAATATAAAGGCCAGAAAATTATGATAGTAAATACCGCTTCTCATTGCGGTAATACCCCGCAATACAAAGACCTGGAAGCTTTGTATGAAAAATATAAAGGGAAGCTGGTAATTATAGGTTTTCCGGCCAATAATTTTGGTGGACAAGAGCCAGGCACTGGCACAGAAATAAAAGAATTTTGTACAAAAAATTACGGCGTTACTTTTCCAATGGCGGATAAAGTGTCAGTGAAAGGCGATGATATTGCTCCTATCTATAAATATTTATCTGAGCAAGCCGCCGCAAAAGGATTTGCCGACCCTGTAAAATGGAATTTCGGAAAATTTTTATTAGATGAAAATGGAATCCTGATTGCTACCTTTTCTCCAAAAACTCAACCAATGAGTGAAGAGATATTAAAGTGGATGAATTAAGAGAATTAAGATTTATAGGATTAAATAAAAAATACGATGCTGAAATTTCAGCATCGTATTTTT
>JANORJ010000431.1:0-5485 GCA_031415255.1 Chitinophagaceae bacterium
AAAGACACCAAGTACACTAAGGAAAAGAGCTTTGTTGTCTTTGTGTCTTAGTGGGAAATAACTATCGGGAAGCCACACAAAGACTCGCCAAACTCAACCTCACATTTTCTGCCTTGAGCAATTCATTGCCGCAAGTCTCAAACGTTGCCCCGGTAGTCACCACATCATCTACCAGCAGCAAATGTTTATTCCGGATTGCATCAGGATTGACCAGAATAAATTTTCCTTCCATATTCCTCCATCTTTCTATTCTACCTTTTTTTGTTTGCGTTTCGGTGTGTTGTGGACGAATAATGGCGTTATCTAAAACCGGGATATTCATACTTTCGGCCATGCCCTGACATAAAACAGTCGCCTGATTGTAGCCCCTTCTTTTTTCTTTGGCCGGAAAAAGGGGTAGGGGAATCAAGGCATCTACGGTAAAACGGCCGGATTTCAGGATTTGTTCACCCATCATTCTACCCAATTGTAGCCCTAAGTCCTTGTTTCTCTTATATTTAAACTGGTGCATCAGGTGCTGCATCAGCGATTCTTTAGTAAAATAAAATTGGGCGGTGGCACCAACTAACGGTAAACGTCCCCAAAAAGTCTTTTCCACCGGATTACCTGGGTGCATTTCAAAATTGGATTCGGGCATCGCATCTACACATCGCATACACAAAACAGTTTCTTCATTTAATACATCGCTGCCGCATCCAGTACAAACATGAGGGAAGAGCAAATGAAGAAAGGAGTCTTTTATTTCTTTTAATTGAATCACTGGTACAAATTAAAAAAGAATTTCGAATGGATAAATAAGATTTAGCGATATTTTTTTTATCTATTATCTTTTCACTATTGTCTAAAAAAGATATTTATAAACCTCCTCCACTCTTCCCATCAATACAATTTCGATGTTGAACTTTTGTTTGCTCAAACCTTTTTGATTGTATTTAGAAACAATAATTTTTTCAAAGCCTAATTTCTCCGCTTCAGCTATTCGTTGGTCAATGCGGTTAACGGCTCTTATCTCTCCGCTTAATCCTACTTCGCCGGCAAAACAAATATGTTGTGGCAGTGGCACATCCTCATACGATGAAAGTAAGGCGCAAAGAACAGCAAGGTCAATAGATGGATCTTCTACTTTTATACCACCAGCTATGTTTAAAAAAACATCTTTCATTCCAAAATGAAAGCCGCCTCTTTTTTCTAACACAGCTAATAATAATTGCAAACGACGTAAATCAAAACCGCTGACAGTTCGTTGTGGTGTTCCATAAACAGATTGTGTAACCAATGCTTGCACTTCAATCAGCAGCGGTCGCATACCTTCTATTGTTGCAGCAATTGCAATTCCACTTAGCTGATCTTCTTTTTGTGTGATTAAGATTTCACTTGGATTTAGTACACCTTTCATGCCTTCATCTGTCATTTCATAAATACCTAATTCAGCAGTACTGCCAAAACGATTCTTCAATGTTCTAAGAATTCTGTAAGCATAATGACGATCGCCTTCGAACTGCAAAACCGTGTCCACCATATGTTCCAGGATTTTTGGCCCTGCTATACTTCCATCTTTTGTAATATGGCCAATCAAAAAAACAGGAGTGTTTGTTTCTTTGGCAAAGCGTTGAAACTCGGCAGCACATTCCCTTATTTGTGATACACTACCCGGCGACGAATCTATAAATGAAGTGTGTAATGTTTGTATAGAGTCAACAATGACTAACTGTGGTTTTAGTTTTTTTATTTCCTGAAAAATAGTTTGTGTAGATGTTTCAGTTAACAAATAAAAGTTCTCATTCTTCAAACCAAGCCTGTCAGCTCTCATTTTTATTTGCTGTTCACTTTCTTCGCCACTTACATATAAAACAGAAACATCTTTCAACCACAATCCATTTTGTAAAAACAATGTTGATTTACCGATGCCCGGTTCACCGGCTACCAATACTAAACTTCCGGGAACAATGCCACCACCTAACACCCTGTTTAATTCTGCATCAGATGTAGGCAATCTTCTTTCTTCACTGCTTTTAATTTCACTCAGTGAAATTGTTTTGCTGGTTCTTTTTTCATCGTTGTAATCTTTCCAGCCATTATCTTTTTTGGAATTATCTTTTTGTGTTAGCTCTTCAACGAATGTATTCCACTGACTGCATGATGGACATTGACCCACCCATTTCACACTTTCATATCCGCAGTTCTGACAGAAAAAAGATGTCTTTATCTTACTCATACAAGTAAAATTAAACGATTGAAAACTGTTTATTAAAATGTTTAAACAATGATTGATGAAGATGAATGTGTTTCAGCAAAAAATTGGAATCAATAACGATGATATGGAAGTAAAAAATAATTACTTTTTGTAATCACTTCTATAAAAGTAAAAAGGATCAATCTTTCGATTGACCCTCTTACTTACTAACCCATTAAATTCTATTGCTAAATTACAATTATGCCCCACATTTCAAAATAAATTTTTACCGCTGTGCATAACTTTTGGCTGTAATAATGAAGAAAAGTAAGGTGGCAGAGTGAAAATATAAACACTCATAATAAATTGATATACAAATAATTATATCTAATTTTATCATGTTGTAGAACTCCTTTTTAACCCGATTATTATCCTGACATTAATTTTTAAGATGACAAAACGGCTGAAAAAACTTGCCCTGCAAGAATGGTAGTAAATTTGATATAATAATAGTCAACTAAATATTTTTATACGATGATGTCAAGTGAAATTATGGTCGTTTCTCTGGTGTTTTTGGGCATCAGTTTTCTAGTCTCGGCGATACTTAAAAGCAAGTTCACCAAATACAGTAAAATACCCCTTGCCAACGGCATGTCGGGCAAGGAAATAGCCGAAAAAATGCTCAAAGAAAATGGTATTTATGACGTAAAAGTGACGTCGGTGGAGGGGTTCCTTTCCGACCACTATAACCCAGCCAATAAAACGGTAAACCTGAGCCCCGATGTGTACAATGGTCAAAGTGTTTCCGCCGCCGCTGTGGCTGCCCACGAATGTGGTCATGCTGTGCAGCATGCTACTTCTTATGGGCCGCTCATGCTTAGGAGTAAGCTTGTTCCGGCGGTTCAAATGAGCTCTATGCTGGTAAATTGGGTTTTGCTAGCCGGAATGATTGTGCTAGCTACTACCAAAAACCCAACGGTGCTGCTGATTGGTATTATTGTAATGAGTGTCACTGTATTATTTACCCTGGTTACTTTGCCAGTAGAGTTTGATGCAAGCAAAAGAGCATTGGCTTGGCTCGACAGGACAAATGTGACAAATAGCGAAGAATACCCAAAAGCAAAAGATGCTTTAAAATGGGCGGCAACTACCTATGTGGTGGCTGCTTTAGCGGCTGTAGTTACACTTATACAATATATAATGATATATCTGGGAAGTAGGGAAAGGAGTTAATAAAGTTTCGAAAATTTCTTAAATTATTACAACCATGCAGCAAATAGCATGGTTTTTTTTGTCTTTAAGAAAATGTTAAATATTTTCACAATAAATTAAAACTAACTTATATGAGAAAAACAGCAGGCCTGATGCTGGTGCTATTGCTACTTACTGCACCACTATTATGGGCTCAAACAAAAATCGTAACGGGAAAAATAACGGACAGCAACGGATCCCCCGTTTCTAACGCATCCGTTACTGTAAAGGGCTCCAGAACAGGTGTCGTTTCGAAGACAGATGGAACGTTTTCGTTTACAGTGCCCGATAATGCCAAAACAATCATCATCTCCGCAATAGGTTTTGAAGCAGAGGATGTAGCTATTTCTGGCTCGTTCCTTTCTGTTTCTTTAAAAACTGGTGAATCCCGCAGCCTTGACGAGGTGGTGGTGGTAGGATATGGTACACAAATTAAAAGAGATATTACCGGAAGTGTGGCCAGGGTAAAAGGTGGAGAGGTTCAAAACATGCCTGTACCCAATCTTTCTCAGGCACTACAAGGCAGGGCTGCAGGTGTTTTTGTGGAAGCACAAAATGGTAAGGTAGGAGAAGGTATTAAAGTAAGGGTTCGTGGGGCTACTTCTATCAATGGTAGTAATGAGCCATTATATGTAGTAGATGGAATTCCACTGGTAGGAGGCATTTTTGGAAGTGCTTCTGCCGATTTAAATTTTAATGATGTTGAATCTTTTGAAATATTAAAAGATGCATCAGCAACAGCTATCTATGGTAGCCGGGCTTCTAATGGAGTCATTCTTATTACCACTAAAAGAGGTAAAAACGGAAAAACAAAATTTACGTTTAACTCACAGTATGGTACCCAAAAGCCAACTAATAAAAGAGAATTTTTAAATGCAGCTGAATATATTGATTATTTCAAAGAAGCTGCTGTCAATACTGCCAAATATCATTACAACAGGGGTGGTAACTGGAGAAATTATGCTAGTGAAGCAGCAGCAATTGCGGATATGACAACCTGGATGGAAGGCCGCTTTACCCGGTATAGCGGATTCAGCGATTGGAGAACCCTTCAGACAAATACTAACTGGGAAGATCTGGCTTTTGATAATAATGCACAATCCAATCAGCTTGAATTAAACGCCCAGGGAGGTAATGATAAAACAAAATTTTTTATAAGTGGAGGTGTAAATCATTTGGATGGAATCCTGGTAGCTAACAAGTTTCAAAGAATGAGTTTACGTTTTAATATAGATAATCAGGTAAATAACTGGCTTAAAATTGGTGTTAACGCCAATCTTATTAAAACAGTAAGAAACCGTGTGCCCGATGACAATGCCTTTAGCACACCTATGCAGATTGTGGCACTGGCACCCATAACGCCGGTAAGAAATAATATAACCAATGCATTATATGACAGACCTACGACTACATATTATAACCCTTTAATTGATGTTGAGGATGGGTCTAATATTGTAAAAGGATACAGAAATCAGGGTAATATTTATGCAGAGAGCAAGATAATGAAAGGACTTACACTTCGCAATGAGTTAGGTCTTGACATGGTCAATCAAAATGAGAATCGCTTTTGGGGCAGCCGCACACTGGCGGGTGCAGGTATTGGTGGTTCAGGCCGGGCACAGTGGTTGAGAAACACACGTTGGATAACCAACAATTATTTTAACTATATCACTACTATTAAAGAGTCCCATAAAATTGACGCAACACTCGGTATGAGTTTTGAAAACCGCTACGATGAGTATTCTTTTGTAGGCGGCCAAAATTTTGCTGATGAAACAATAAAAACATTGGCTGGAGCAGGTACTATAAATGCAGGTACTACTACACAGGATGAAAACAATCTCGTTTCTTATTTTGGCCGTGTTAACTATAATTACAAACGCAAATACCTCGTTAGCCTAAGTGCAAGATCTGATGGAGATGCTCGTTTTGGAAGCAACTATAAGTATGGCTTTTTTCCTGCCGCTTCTGTGGGCTGTTTAATAAGTGACGAAAGCTTTTTAAAAAATGTAAATTGGTTGAGCTTCCTAAAGCTTCGTGGAAGCTATGGTATTTTGGGAA
>JANORJ010000432.1:0-5356 GCA_031415255.1 Chitinophagaceae bacterium
ATACAAAATTAAAATCGCTGGAGAAAAAAGTTCAGCACAGTGAAATTGATATGGACAAATCCTATGAAGAACTACCTGATGAAGATTACTGGAAAATCAGGAACATCATAATAGCGGAGCATCCGTCATTTAAAGAGGTAGCCCCTTCCCCGCCTTACGAATACGATACAAAAGAAGAAAAAATAATGACCACCATACAAAGCCTGCTGCACCGGCATTTGATTCAGGATCTTTCCATAGTTGCCAAAATATTGATTATAATACTTTGGATTGGCGCATTCGCAGCTCCGTGGTTTTTAGAAATGTACCAGTCTATTTTGAACCGCTTTGGATATTGAAAAAATTAAACCCGGTGATTATCTGCCCGCCAGTTTTGGATAGCCTGTTTGATTTGCTTTGGTAAAAGATTTTCTGCTACTGCTTTTTTTGCTAATGCAGGCATTTCTTCATCGCTGGCAAAACGCAGGGCAATGATTTGCCCCAATCGTAATTGCTTATCAAAAGGCTTACCGGTCAGTATAAAATGTCGGAAGTTTTCTTCGGCACGGATGGCTCTATCCTGTGCTTTTAAGGCAAATACTCTGGCATACCAGAATAAACCAAGCATGGCTACTGCACCAATAATCATAATCATAGCAGCATGTTTCACCACTCCATCATGTGCATGTACAAAGGTGATGATACTGCCAATGAGAAAGCCTAATATCAATATTCCGGTAACGCCATGATAGCCTGCTACAAGTCGGGAGTGGTTTTTAAAATTTTGTTCTGCCATGAGGGAGAGTTGTTAGTTTGAAGTTATTTGTTTCGAGTCTGTGTTCGAAAGTAAGACTTTTCAAATACTAAGCGTCTAAAGTCCCCTTGCGGGGGATTTAGGGGGCTGCTATTTCAATTCATCCAGCACTTTGTACATCTTACTCACTACACTAGAAGTTTTACCGCTATAATTATTAACTAAGAAAGAAAAAATATACTCCTTGCCGTCTTTTGCTTTATGATAACCACAGAAGCCTTTTACATCCCGGATTGTTCCGCTTTTCATTTTCATAGAATTGTAATCGGGTAATGCATCATAGAAATACGGAAACCAGTCTTTAGTTTTGGCATATTTCAAAATTTCAACCTGTGCATGAGTGGTCACTCTGTTTTGTGGAGACAACCCTGAACCATCGCTGATATTTAATTCATCTTCATCAATACCTTTTTGTTTCCAGAACTTCTTTACAATGGCAACGCCACTATCGGTTGAACCAAAGCCTTGTTTTTCGTAAGCAAATGTTTTTATTAATGCTTCGCCATAGAGGTTGATGCTTTTTTTGAGGAACCAATAGATGATTGAATCGAGAGAGGGAGAATAGTGGGTGTAAAAAGGCTTAGTCAATTTAGAACTTAATAAGTTAATCTTTTTTTGAATATCCCTTGTACTTGCTGCTATTTCATAGTTATTATTAAAATTTTCTTTATCCTCTCTTATATCTCTTTCAAAAAGATTGGCGGGATTAGCAACAGCAATGGAAATCGTAAATCCTTTCTCATTAGCTGGTATTGTTCCTTTAAATAAAGGGCTGACATCCCGAAAAGAGTTATTATAACCAAAATAATAATAAGCGTTGTCCCCGGAACCTTTAGCTCCAGCTTTTAAATAGTTTTCAACGTTTGCCAGTGGTGAAAATAGCGAATCGTAATTTTCAATCTGAACATTACCTCCTACCTCTTTATCAGATGATAACTTTATACTAAGCTGGTTTTCCTTCCAATTAAAGCCCAGTGCACCTGCGCCATAATAATTACCAATATCTTGCCATATCCATCCGTCAGGTATTGCTTGATGCTCGAAAGAATCAATAATAACAAATGAGAGCTCTTTAATATTTACATCATTTTTTGAAAATACACTATTCAATTCTGAAAATAAGATTGAAGGCTTTGTTTGATGATAACGCCAACTACCAAAAGTAGGGTCTCCCGAAGCTTTAAGAACTGCAATATAATCTGTGGAACTATTATCTTTTTGATAAAAAAAATTTGTTTTATACCGGTAATCCTTCCCCAACAATTCAAAAGCAGTTGCAGCTATAATAATTTTTTGTGTAGAAGCCGGCGCCAAACCCAGCTGTGAGTTTTTATCAAACACCACCTGCCCTGTCTTAGCATCAATTACATACAATGAACTGATGGCATGTTTCAACTGGCTATCGTTTTCAAACTGCTGAAAGGCTTTTTGAAATTTTTGAGCAACTTTCTGCGCAGCTAAACTGAAAGGCAAAAAGAAGAATGCAAGAGGAAGAAACCGCTTCATAGAATAACTTTAAATCAAAGCTAAAAAGAATTAAATTTGAAATATGGAAAATGAAGTTAAAGAACCGGCGGCTAAGTTCAATTTTGTTTCTCCGGAAGATTACCTGGTGATGGAAAGGGCTTCGGATACAAAACATGAATACTACAAAGGAGAAGTATTTGCAATGTCGGGGGCATCAAACCAGCACAACTTTATCGCATCTAACCTTAACAGGTTTATTGGACCCCATGCCCACGGAAAAGGCTGCAAATTATTCGGCAGTGATTTCAGGGTGCATATTCCGGCCAACACTCTTTATGCTTATCCTGATTTCACCATTGTTTGTGGAGACAATCTCTCATCCCTTCTTCATACAGATAATCTAGCGGCACCATCAGTTATAATAGAAATACTTTCTAAATCAACTGCCGATTACGACCGTGGTACGAAATTTAGTTTTTACCGTGAAATAGCAACCCTGAAAGAATATATACTGATAGACTCAACAAAAATATCAGTTGAAATGTTTTCAAAGCAGCATGATGGAAAATGGCTGCTATCAGAATATAAGAACATTGCAGATAGTTTTTATATTACTACAATCAGCCTCACTCTTCTGCTAAAAGACGTATATGAAGATGTGAGCATTGAAGAATAACTAAAAAAATTCCTTTGAAACAAATTACTGCTTCTATCATCACCATCGGCGATGAATTACTGATAGGCCAGACCATTGATACCAACAGTGCTTTTATTGCCCAGGAACTGAATAAAATTGGTGTGTGGGTAAAACGAAGGTTAGCAGTAGGCGATGTGTATAACGACATATGGGATGCGCTGGATGAAGAAGGTGGGCAATCCGATATTGTTATCATTACGGGTGGCCTCGGCCCTACGGCGGATGATATTACAAAACCATTGCTTTGCAAATACTTTGGTGGCAAACTGGTAGTGAATGAAAAAGTACTGGCTCATGTAAAATATTTATTCGAAGTAGTATTTCGCCGCACAGGCCCATTACTGGAAAGAAATATGAAGCAAGCCGAAGTACCCGATGTGTGTACGGTTTTGCACAATGAAAGAGGAACGGCACCGGGGATGATGTTTAGGCAGTTACGCAGAAGCACCTCCCCAAACCCCTCACAAGGAGGGGCTTTAGAGTCTGATAAATTGGAAATTAATTATAGCTACGTAACTACAGATCCTATTACTTATGGATTGTTGAAAAAATTTGTAGATGAACATAGAAGCAATCAAACAGAAGCAGAAAAGATTTTATGGGAAGTAGTAAAGGGTAAAAAAATGGCAGGCTTCAAATTCAGAAGACAACATATTATTTCAAATTATATTGCAGATTTTGTTTGCCTATCTGAAAAATTAATAGTAGAAGTTGACGGTCTTTATCATAATCTACCAGATAATAAAATAGGTGATGAAGAAAGAACAGCTGATTTAAATCGACTAGGGTTCAAAGTTCTTCGATTTACAAATGAACAAGTTTTAAATAAGATTGATACTGTAATAAACACAATTGTAAAGGTCGTAAAAGAAAGATACCATGAAACATCTGAGTCCAAAGTCCCCCTTGGGGGATTTAGGGGGTCAGAAACTTTGGAGGGCAGGGAGGTAATGTATTTCTCCCTCCCCGGTGTACCACACGAAATGAAAGGACTTATCACTTCACAAGTAATTCCAATTTTATTGGAAGAATTTGAACTACCAGCCATTGTTCACCGTACTGCCTTTACTTTTGGACAAGGCGAATCTATGTTGGCAGAACTTTTAAAAGATTTCGAACCCTCTCTCCCATCACACATCAAATTAGCTTACCTGCCTAACTATGGTATGGTAAAACTTAGGCTGACTTCGCAAGGAGATAATAAGAACGAAGTAGAAAAAGAGCTATTACCCTATTTTGACAAATTACAAGATTTGGTAAAAGAATTTCTCGTTACTAATAAGGATGAAGGATTGGAAGTAGTAGTTGGACAACTACTAAAAGCAAAAGAAAAAACAATGGCGACAGCCGAAAGTTGTACAGGAGGCTATATTGCTCATTTAATTACCAGCATTGCAGGTTCATCGGTGTATTATAAAGGCGGTGTAGTTAGCTATGCCAACGAAATAAAAGAAAATTTGCTGGGTGTGCAGCACAAAACATTGGAAAGTGTGGGTGCGGTAAGTGAAGAAACAGTAAAAGAAATGGTGAATGGTGCGATAAAAGAATTGAATGTTGATTTTGCCCTTGCTACTTCCGGCATTATGGGGCCGGATGGCGGTAGTGAAGAAAAGCCTGTTGGCACAGTATGGATTGCCGCAGGCAATAATCAAAAAGTGGAAACGCTGAAACTGAACCTGCGGTTTGACAGGGAACGAAATATTACCATAACAGCGAACAATGCTCTCAATTTTCTAAGAAAATTTATTCTTGCTAACAGTTGATAGCCTGATTATAACCAAATCATTACCTTTGGCCGGTAAAAAAGTAAGCCCCTCTAAATCTCTCCGCTACAGCGGATGACACTTGCTTCCGCACAAAACCTATAAGGCTAGTTGCTAAGCAGAATTACAGGTGCTGAAGAGTGATTCTTTTTGTTTCTTTCAGTAGAAGAAGAAAGAGAACAAATCAGAGATTGCAAGGGACAATGAATAGAATTACGATTGCTGGTAACAAAAAATAAAATTAAAGATCAATCATGACTATAGTTGATTTAATAATGCCGAAACTGGGTGAAAGTATCATGGAAGCCACTGTGCTAAAATGGCATAAACAACCGGGTGACACCATTCAAATGGATGAAACACTGCTTGACATTGCTACAGATAAAGTAGATAGCGAAGTGCCAAGTACCGCTGCCGGTGTGATAGAAGAAATTTTGTTTAAAGTAAATGATGTTGTACCGATTGGAACGGTGATTGCGAGAATTAAAACAGCTGCAAGTGATAAATTGCCTGTTACTAGTGAAACTCCAAAAATTCCAATGGCAGAAAATGTTCAGGATGCTGTAGTAGTAGAATCTGTTCAAGCACAAACTACTAACTATAAACCACAACCTACTAATGGTTCTTCCAATCGTT
>JANORJ010000433.1:0-5508 GCA_031415255.1 Chitinophagaceae bacterium
CTCACCGGACTCAGTTAGCGAATAAGCAGGAGTCTGTTGAAAAAATAAATGAACTGATTAAAAAAACTTTGGAAAAGAAAAAGGCCCGCATTGCCACCAAAGCCAGCAAAGCGTCCAAAGAAAAAAGGCTCGATTCAAAAAAAAAGAAAGCAGATATTAAATCTGGCAGGCAACGATTCAGAAATGAAGATTATTGATTTCTCACAAAGCCAAAATCTATCCAAAGTGAAATTGAATTACTTTGTGCCCTTCGTGTCTTTGTGGGAAATAGTATTAAATTAGCTATTCAACTGAAATCTGTGAGAAAAAGTATCCTGACCATATTTTCTTTAATAAGTATAGTTGTTCTTTCTTCTTATTTATTAGGTGCTTGTAAAAAAGACCAAAATACCGATGGCTTGCAAATGCTTCAACAGGAAATACCTGCCGGTTTTCCAACGCCGGTTTACACTTTTCAGGATAATTCATTAAGTCAGGAAGGTTTTGAACTTGGCAGAAAATTATTTTATGATGGCCGCCTTTCTATAGATAACATGCATCCCTGCTCCTCCTGCCACCAACAAATTGGTGGCTTTGGTACTTTTGAACATGATAGAAGTCACGGGGTTTTTGATTCGCATACATTGCGCAATGCACCAGTACTTTTTAATCTTGCCTGGAACTCCAGCTTTCATCTTGACGGAGAATTTACAGCATTGCAAGATGCCATTGCACAACCTATCAATGGCCACATAGAAATGGGAGAATCGTTTGAAGGTGTTATCAATAAAATAAAAAATGATAAAGATTATCAGCAACGGTTCAAGAAAGTTTTCCGCTATCCTTTCATCCGACCGGAATATATTTTAAAAGCATTGGCACAGTTTACTGGCTATATGGTGTCGGCTAATTCCAAATACGACCGGTTTAAAAAAGGTACCGATGTATTTACTGCACAGGAAGACAGAGGCTATCAATTGTTTAAAGCGAATTGCGCCACCTGCCACCCCGAACCGATGTTTACTGATTACAGTATCCGCAATATTGGCTTGCCGGTAGATAATATTTTGAAAGATTATGGAAGAATGAGAATTACCGGTAAAAAAGAAGATTCATTGAAATTCAGAGTACCAACGCTGCGCAATACTTATATTTCTTCTAACTACATGCATGATGGAAGATTTAATACGTTACTCCAATGTATTAATCATTACCGAAGCGGTGTGCAACAGAGTGCAACGCTTGACCCTTTACTTACCAATGGAATTACATTGACTAATGCACAAGCAACCGATATAACTGTTTTTCTCCGGGCATTAACGGATTCCGGATTTTTGAAAGACCCACGGTTTCAACAGCCGTTATAATGGGAGCGACTGCTACGATAAGCATCTGGCCGCTAATTAGATTACCAAAGTATAAAACACCTTTTAGCGGGTTGATGTGTAGGTCTTTCTTTTGCCCCGCAAAGTTTCAAGACTTAATTTTTGTGCATCTATATCCTTTATCGTATCATCCTGAGATTTTATATTAAGAGTCAGTTTATTTTCTAATTCTATTTTATCATCTTGCAAACCTTTTAACTTTTTTTCTGCTTTGGCTACTATTTCTTCCTGAGCTTTTATCTGTAATTCTAAATTGGCCGCTTCTATTTCCGGAATCATATTATTCAGAAAAGTTTTAGCACTTCCAATATCATAAGCGTCCATTTTTGCCATTGAGTTAGCACCATCCTTCATCATAATCATATACAAAACTGATTCATCACTTTCCTTCCGGCTTTTCTTTTCTACTTTAAACAGGTAATCCATTTTATCCCGGCTGATGTCAGTAACATAAGCATTCTTAAAAATCAAAAAACCTTTATCCCGGTTTAAAATACCTTTTTCCTCTTTGGCCTTATAGCCCATTTTTTCTATTTTTTGAATTAAGGCATTTTGCACAGCCTCAGCTGAATACGAATAATCAATAGCGATAGCCGTCTGCTTTTTCTTATCATATTGAATAGTGCCTTCATAAGCTTGTGTAAAAGCGGCAAGAGAAACACTCAAAAAAAGCAATATCATTAAACTTATCTTCTTCATAATCTTAATTATTTTGGCAATAAAGATACAGTAAGAGTTAAAAGCGTTGCAATTGTTGCAAATAAAAGACTTGAGAAATCGTTCAAATGCATTTTTTGTCTGTTCAAGACCTACTTTTGTTGGGTCATTTACCTGCGGAAGCAGGATGGCATAAAAATTTCCAATCCTTTGAGTAGTATAAAAAAACTAGCGGGGCAAACATTGTGGTACGGCGCAAGCAGTATTTTCGGTAGGTTTCTCAATTACCTGCTGACTCCACTGCTCGTTACTATTTTTGCTTCTGATGAGTATGGTAAAATCAGCACCCTTTTTACCATTGCCGCTTTTCTCAATATTGTTTACACCTACGGCTTGGAAACTTCCTATTTCCGTTTTTCGGCACTGCAGCCTCAAACGAAAGTTTATAATACTTGTTCCTCTTCCATTATTCTTACCACTATTCTTTTTACAGGGATCTTGCTTTTTTCCACACAAAGTTTCGCTTCATTTCTGGAAATGCCCGATCACCCGGAATATATTTTATGGGTAATTATTATCGTAGCCCTTGATACATTAAGTGTGATGCCGTTTGCCAAACTCAGGTATGAAGGAAGGCCAAGAAAATTTGCCGCTATAAAAGTGTTGAATATTTTAATCAATGTCGGATTGGTGGTGTTCTTCCTAGTTGTTTGCAAAAATGCCCATGAAAAAGGATCGGATAATTTTATTGCATCGCTTTACAATCCAAAAATTGGCTTAGGTTATGTTATACTTGCCAATCTTATAGCAAGTGGCCTCACATTGCTTTTACTGGCAAAAGAATTTTTACAATTTCGCTTCCGGCTGAATCCAACGTTTTGGAAAGAAATGATGAAGTACAGTTGGCCGCTGATTATTGTGGGCTTTGGCGGAATGATAAATGAAACGATTGACCGCATAATGCTGTTGAAACTTTATCCCGGCACTACAGCAGAAGCATTTTCTCAATCCGGCATTTATTCCGCCAACTATAAACTGGCGGTGCTGATAGTTCTTTTTATACAAGCTTTCCGGATGGGGGCGGAGCCGTTTTTCTTTAAGCAATCTACCAGTGAAAATGCGCAGCGAACCTATGCCCGGATAATGAAATTTTTTGTAATAGCCTGTTGTTTTTGTTTTCTCGGTGTTACTCTTCTTCTCGACATCTGGAAATATTTTATGGGCACTGCACACAAGGAATATTATACCGGCCTGAAAGTAGTGCCACTGCTGATGACGGCAAAAATTTTTCTCGGCATTTATTACAACCTTTCCATCTGGTATAAAATAAAAGAAAAGAACCTGACCGGTGCCTGGATTACACTCGGTGGTGCCGCCATTACTATTTTGTTCAACTGGATATTTATTCCTATTCTTGGTTACATGGCTTGTGCCATTGCCACTGTTTTATGTTATGGCTTTATGATGGTAGTAAGTTATTTACTTGGGCAAAAACATTATCCTGTTCCGTATGCCTGGAAAAAAATATTGGCTTATATCGCAATTTGCTTAATAATGTTTGGTCTGCATCAGGCATTTCTTCTTCTTGAATTAAGCAAGTGGGTAAACCGGGGATTAGCCGTTGCGTTTGTAGGTTTGTTTACACTACTTGTTTTGAATGTGGAACGAAAAGAGTTTGAGAGGATGCCGGTGGTGGGAAGGTTTTTGAAAAAGAAAGCAACTTAAAAACTACTATTTTGGAAATAAATTTTCAGCCCTTTTAAAATTTACCAGACTATGAGTTTTTTTAAAAAATTATTTGGTAACAATAAAGAGAGTCAGGCGAACATACAGCCGGATGTCGATGGGTTACTTGCCTCCAACGACACAGATAATTTAATAATAGAACTTGACACCTATATTAATAAAATTTGTGATTACGGAGACTCATTGGAAAAATTGACAGAACCCCAAAAAACTTTTTGTTTAAATCAACAATTAGAAAAAGAAATTAATAGCGGCGGATTTAGTCAGTACTTTTTTAACTCAAGTGGGAGTTTTGCACATCAGACAATTATTTCATTAAGACAAATAAATGCGATCAGTACGGCGGATACTTTGCAATTAGCTATTGACGAATTTCCAGATTCAACTGTCCCGAAAAACGAATTAGAGAGACGAGAGATCATGGAAAAAATTGAAGATAAAGCTGAAAAAATTTGGGAACAACTTGACAAAAAGTTCTTAGCATATGAGGATAATTTATATGAGCTCAACCTCTCGTTCATAAAACAAAATCGTAGCTACTTTTAAACTAGGCTTTTTCACTAATACAACTTCACAAACGGGTTATTCATTTTCTCCAACCCGACAGTAGTCACCGGCCCATGACCAGAATACACCTTCGTTTCATCCGGCAAGGTGAAAAACTGTGTTTGGATACTATTAATTAAGGTGTCCATATTTCCACCCGGTAAATCTGTTCTGCCAACACTGCCATTAAATAATACATCCCCCCCAATAATAAAGCCACCGGCTTCGTGGTAAAAAGAGACGCTGCCCGGTGAATGACCGGGGGTGAACCGGATTTCAAGCTCCTCATCTCCTATTTTTATAATATTTCCTTCTTTTAAGTAAACCAACGGCCCATCATAGTTGTCGAAAGGAAGTTGCCATTTCAGGCCGGATTGTGGGGCAAAGTCCAGCAATGGTTTTTCTTTTTCATGCAGGTGCAGGATGAGGCCCCAGGTGTCGTGTACGAATTTGTTGCCAAAAACATGGTCAAGATGGCAGTGGGTGTTAAGCAGCAAAACAGGTATCAGTCTTGTCTTTTCGATACCCGTTTTTAATTCGTCCCTTTCTTCCGGAAAATAACAGCCCGGGTCTATAATGCAGCATTGCCCTTTTTCGTTATACAAAACGTAGGTATTCTCCTGAACGGGGCTAAAAGTGAATGACTTAACAGCTAACATGGATGGTTTTTTCGTACTTTTAAATCTGAACAGTCTGTTGTCGCAAAGATAGCTTGTATTGATGCTGCTGAGCAGAATTACTACAGTTGAAGAGTGCGACGCAAGGAACGATCAAAAGAATTACTACAGCTGGCTGCCAAATAATAAAAAAGACCGATTAACAAGTTATTAGAAACAGCAAAGAGTTTATGAAGAAAGCATTAAGCCTGATTGCCTGCCTTTCCGTTTTCCTTTCAATGGAAACTGCAGCCCAAGTGAACACAGTGGAATTCGGTAAAAACCGGGTTCAATATCAGAAATTCAAGTGGAAATATTACCAGACCGAAAATTTCAACTCCTACTTCAGCCAGGATGGTTTGGGCCTGGGCAAATATGTGGCACAGGTGGCCGAAATGTAATTACCTTCTATTGAAGAATTTGTGGAGTATGGTTTACAGCGCCGGATAAACATAGTCGTTTATAACAACTATGATGAAATGCAGCAATCGAATATCGGCTTGGGTATTGACTGGCAGAACACTGGTGGTGTTACTAAA
>JANORJ010000434.1:0-11008 GCA_031415255.1 Chitinophagaceae bacterium
AGTGCTTATTACCTCGCTGCTGCACAGGGAAAACAAATTGATGAATTGTTGGATAATGTGGTTATACTTTTTGATCCATCATTTAACCCTGATGGATTACAACGTTTTTCCACCTGGGCCAACCAGCATAAGAGTAAGAATTTGGTTTCGGATCCTAATTCAAGAGAGTTTAACCAGGTATGGCCGGGTGGCCGTTTCAATCATTATTGGTTTGATCTGAACCGTGACTGGTTGCCTACTGTGCATGTAGAAAGTCAGAACAGGGTGGCATGGTTTCAAAAATGGAAACCTAATATATTGACCGACCATCATGAACAGGGTAGTAATGCAACATTCTTTTTTCAACCGGGTGTGCCTTCAAGAGTAAATCCGCTAACACCGGAAAAGAACCAGGAGCTGACAGGTAAGTTGGCAAAATTTCATGCACAGTATTTAGACCGTATTGGCTCATTATATTTTACCAAAGAGAACTACGATGATTTTTATTATGGAAAAGGTTCTACTTATCCTGATGTGCAGGGCTGTATCGGTATTTTATTTGAACAGGCTTCTTCAAGAGGTCACTTGCAGCAAACAGCTAATGGCTTATTGAGTTTTCCATTTACAATAAAGAACCAGTTTGTAACAGCCCTTTCTACATTGGAAGGAGCAAAGGTGTTGCGAAAAGAATTCTTAGCCTTCCAACGAAATTTTTATAGTGAATCAGCTAACCGTGCTGCTGCTTATCCGGTAAAAGGGTATGTGTTTGGTGATAAAAATGATTTGGCCAAAACAAATCATTTTGCAGAAATGCTGAAGCGGCATCAGATTCAATTGAACCATTTACCGGATAATTGGAAGGAAGATGAATACGAAAAAGATGCGGCGTACATGGTTTCATTAAATCAACCACAACATAGTTTGATACGAGCCATTTTTGAAAAGACCTTAACCTATAAAGACAGTTTGTTCTATGATATTACGGCTTGGACAATGCCATTGGCTTTTGGTTTGCCTTATACAGAGTTAACAACTGCACCTACAATGGGCAGCAAAGTAGAGTCGCTTACCATGCCGAAGAAAACCATCATCGGTGGCAAAAGTGAGTATGCTTATTTAATGGAGTGGGATGAACTGTATGCACCTGCTGCATTAAACGAACTGCTGAATGCGGGCCTGATTATCAAAGTAGCGACGAATAAATTTGATATGGCAGTAAGTGGTGGCAATAGAAAATTTGATTACGGCACCATTCTTATTCCTGTAAAAATTCAAAGTCAGAGTAGTGAAATAGTGGCAACAATGCTCAGTGGGTTGACAGAAAAATACCAATTGAAAGTGTATGCAGTTTCATCGGGTAATGTTAATAGCGGAAGTGATTTGGGTAGTAGCAAATTTGCTGTTATCTCTAAACCTAGTATTGCTATGATAGCTGGTGTAGGTGCCAATCCCACCGATGCAGGCGAAGTGTGGCATTTATTAGATCAGCGGATGAATATGCAGGCTACTCATTTAGAGCAAGGAATTTTTAACCGTGTTGAATTAAATAAATACAACACACTGATAATGGTGGGTGGAAATTATACTGAACTCAATAAAGAAAAATTAAAAGCATGGGTGCAAAGTGGCGGCACATTAATACTGACTGAAGAAGCAGTAAGCTGGGCTTCGCAAAATGGAATTAATGATATAAAATTTAAAAAAGCAAAGTCACCGGTTGATAGTATTGATAAACTTTCATACACCGACCGTGAACAGGTGGATGGGGCGCAGCAAATACAAGGAGCCATCTTTGGAGCCGATGCAGACCTTACTCATCCGCTTGCTTATGGTTACAACCAGAAGACGATAAGTTTATTTAAAGCCAACCGAGTGTTTATGGAGAAAAGCAAAAATCCGTATGCCACTCCTTTTTATTATGGCAGCAAACCGTTGCAAAGCGGTTGGGTAAGTAAAGAAAATGGCGATGTAATTAAAAACTCTGCTGCTGTGATAGTGAATACAGTTGGCGCAGGTCGTGTTATTAATATTGCAGACAACCCCAACTTCCGGGCATTCTGGCTGGGCGGCAGCAAGTTGTTTATGAATGCTATTTTCTTTGGAAGAATAATAGATGCAGCAAGTGGAAGAACGGAATAGCATGCTGTAAAATAATTTTGTAAATTAGCCCTATGGAAGTAAAAGAACCAGCGGTAGCATACGGCAACAATAAATTTACGGTAGAAGAATATTTGAAGCTGGAAAAAGCTGCAACGGAGCGGCATGAGTTTTACCAGGGAGAAATATTTCAAATGCAGGGGGCATGGAGAATTGTTGGCTATGTCTGGCGCAGCGAACCGGCATAATATTATTTTCACAAATTTATTTATCGCAGTAGGTAATGCATTAAATGGTAAACCATGCAGGCCGTATGGTCCTGACATGCGGTTAAATATTCCTGAAAACACCTTATTTACTTACCCCGATATTTCTATTTATTGCGGCGACCCTGAAAGCATACCGGAAGACGAGGATTCGGTTGTTAACCCAACTGTGCTTATTGAAATCCTTTCTCCATCTGCCAGAGAATATGATCGGGGTGGAAAATTTAAACTGTACAGGGATATTCCAACCTTGCAGGAATATATACTGGTAGATACAAAGACATTAAACGTCGAAGCATTTCGTCTCAATAAAAGCAAGCATTGGGAGTTGGAAGAGTATACTTTACTTTCTCAATCACTATCTATACCCTTTATAGATGTTTCCATTCCTTTGGCGGTAATTTATGCCGCCACTAAACTTGCTTCTTCAACAGAATGATTTTATAAGACCGACATACTTTCTTTTCAATAGCAGAAACTGACAAGACACCAATTTATTCACATTTTATCCTTCGTTGCTAATAAAATTAGTTTTGCATTGCCAAAATTTCTTACCTTGGCGGCTTAATAATATTTACGAACTTTTAAATTGAGCACTATGATTAAAATGCAAGTTATCGGCCGCTTAGGCAAAGACTGTGTGGTAAACGCAGTTAACGGAAAAAACGTTATGAACTTCACCGTGGCACATTCCGAAAAGTACAAAGACAGCCAGGGTGTTTTACAAGAAAAAACTACCTGGGTTGATTGTGCCTATTGGTCAGACAGAACGGCTATTGCCCCTTATCTGCAAAAAGGCACACAGGTTTTTGTGGAAGGCCAGCCCGAAGCAAGATCATTTCAACGTAATGATGGTACCCCCGGTTCTTCGCTTTCTCTTCGAGTAAGGGAAGTGCAGTTATTGGGCAGTAAAAATGAGAACAGCGTAGGTGGTTCTTATCAGCAACCAGCAGCCAATGCTTCTGCTGCTATGTCAGGAAGCAGCAATGTTCCTTCGGCCAATGAGATTACTGAACCGGTAGATGATTTACCGTTCTAAGGTCGCAACTAAAAACTAACAGATAGCCTTTCCATCCGGAGAGGCTTTTTTATTTGCACCCTTTACGGATGAAACTCAATTGGCAACTTATATTTGCGCATGGCAGAACAACTATTTACCTACCAACAATTATTTGATTTTACAAAAGCAATTTTCCAAAAAATTGGTTGCAGTAATGAACATGCTACCACCGCTACCAACTCTTTATTATCTGCCGACCTGCGGGGAATAGATTCGCATGGTGTGGCAAGGCTCAGCGGTTATATACGTTTATGGGAAGTAAAACGTATTAATGCAACACCAAACATTAAAGTAATCCATGAAACTCCCTCCACTGCCGTGGTAGATGGCGACAGTGGATTGGGATTGGTGATTGCACCCTTTGCCATGCAGATTGCTATTGAAAAAGCAAAACAAGTTGGCACTGGCTGGGTAAGTGTGCAAAACAGTAATCACTTTGGTATTGCTGCTCATCATGCTATGATGGCGTTGCAATATGATATGATGGGAATAGCGATGACGAATGCCAGTCCGTTAGTTGCTCCTACTTTTTCTATTGACAAAATGCTGGGCACTAATCCCATTTGTGTGGCTGCACCTGCGGGAGTTGAGCCACCATTTGTAGCCGACCTTGCTACTACAACAGCAGCCAATGGTAAGTTAGAAATTCTGCAAAGAAAAAATGTTGATACACCAACTGGTTGGGTACAGGATGCTGAAGGCAATGCAAGCAATGATGCAAATATTTTGAAAAAGGGCGGAGCTTTATTACCGCTTGGTGGTGATAGAGAACATGGTTCTCATAAAGGATATGCACTCGGTGCGGTGGTTGATATTTTTTCTGCTTTATTAAGTGGTGCTAACTATGCGCCGTGGGTGCCACCATTTCCGGCTTATGTACCCATGCCTGCACAGCAACCGGGAAAAGGTATTGGTCATTTTCTCGGAGCCATGCGAGTAGATGCATTTCGCCCAGCGGATGATTTTAAAAAAAGTATGGATCATTGGATACAAGGATTTCGTAGTTGCAAAACTGTACCAGGCGAAGAAAAAGTATTGGTGCCGGGTGATCCCGAAAGAGAGTATGAAGCGGAGAGATTGCAAAATGGTATTCCGCTGTTGGATGCGGTGGTGGCTGATTTAATGCAACTATCTTCCAAATTTGAAGTGCCGTTTGCCTAAAAATTGTTATTGCCTGCATACTTATCTTTGCAGCCTTAAATTTTCAATCAATTAAAATACCGGGAGGGGGGAACAAAATGAAAGTAATGAAGTTTGGCGGCACCAGTGTGGGTAAGCCGGAACGTATGCACCAGATTGTAACACTGGTTACAAAAGAAACTGAACCAGTAATCATTGTATTATCAGCTTTATCAGGAACTACTAATGCATTGGTAGAAATCGGCAACCATATTTCTAATGGTGACCGCAATACAGCTAAACAGTCTATTGACAAATTGGAAGCACATTATCAGGAATTTATTTCTAACCTGGTTAAAAAGCCTGCAACGGTGGCTAAGGCAAAATCAATTATAGCCGAGCATTTTGAATTCTTAAATATCATTCTAAAAATATCTTTTAGCGAAGCGTTGAGTAAGGATATTTTGGCACAAGGCGAATTACTGTCAACTAAATTATTCTCTGTTTATTTGGAAGAGCTGGAGTTTGACCATTTGCTGCTGCCTGCTTTAGAGTTTATGACGATTGATAATTATGATGAGCCACAGATTGGTAGCATCAAAGTAAAATTGACGCAGCTATTAAATCAACACAAGGATAAAAAAATATTTGTTACACAAGGTTATATCTGCCGCAATGCAAGGGGAGAAGTGGATAATTTGAAAAGAGGAGGTAGTGATTATTCTGCATCATTAATTGCAGCAGCTATTAATGCTTCTGTTTGTGAAATATGGACAGATATTGACGGCATGCATAACAATGATCCACGGGTAGTAAAGAAAACAGTGCCGGTAGAGCAAATGAGTTTTGATGAAGCAGCCGAGCTGGCTTATTTCGGAGCAAAAATTTTGCACCCGGCATCCATCTGGCCAGCGCAGCAATATAAAATTCCGGTAAAGTTGCTGAATACAATGCAGCCGGAAGCAAAAGGTACCACCATTACAGAAGAGGCCGGAAGCGTAGGAGTAAAAGCAGTGGCAGCAAAAGATAATATTATTGCCATTCGGATCAAAAGCAGCCGCATGTTACTGGCTTATGGTTTTCTGCGAAAAATATTTGAAGTATTTGAAAAATACAGAACACCAATAGATATGATTACCACTTCTGAAGTGGCGGTTTCATTAACGATTGATAGTGTAACACACCTGAAAGAAATCATCAAGGAACTGGAACCATTTGGCACTGTTGAAATTGATGAGAACCAGGTTATCATTTCAGTGGTTGGTAATGAAATAGCAAGAACAGAAGATATGGTGAAAAAACTATTCGGGTCTATTATGAACATACCAGTACGGATGGTAAGCTATGGAGGAAGTCCGCATAATATTTCTCTCTTGCTACCGGCTGAATACAAAACACAGATTTTACAGCAATTGAATAAAGGGATGTTTGGATTGGAGTAAATTAGGTGTCATTAAGTGGATTCATAGATTATCAGGCTTTCGAAATAAAAACCTCGGCTTTTTGTAAACGAGTGAAAATGACATGAAACTCTATATAAAAAATATGGTTTGCAACCGCTGCATTATGGTGGTAAAGCAGGAACTGGAAAAACTAAAGCTGCAAACCGCACAGTTAAATATGGGAGAAGTAGAACTGGTAAAAGCTCCTACTGCAATCCAATTGCAGCAATTAGATACCCGTTTGAAAGAGTTGGGATTTGAACTGCTGGACGACCAGAAACAAAAACAAATTGAAAAAATAAAGAGCCTGCTGATTAAGAAAATACAGTCAGGCGAACTAGAAGAACATTTTAGTATCAGCGAATATCTTGGAAAAGCATTGAACAAAGAATACAGTTCCCTTTCCCGCCTTTTTTCTCAAGTCGAAGCTGTTACTGTAGAACAATTTTTTATACTACAGAAAATAGAGAAGGTAAAAGAATGGCTGTTGTACGGAGAAATGAATCTGAATGAGATTGCTTTTCAATTGGGCTACAGTAGTTCTGCACATTTATCTACTCAGTTCAAAAAAGTTACCGGACTTACTCCCCGTGAGTTTAAAAATATTGGTGGTAATAGAAAGCCGTTAGATAAAGTTTGACAATTAAATAAAACTCTTTCCCTTAATAGTATAATGTTTGTTACAGTTTGTTGCAGCAACTTTGTGTCATAAATTATAAACAATGACACATACATATAAACTAACCGGAATGACCTGCGGCAGTTGCGAAGCAAAAGTAAAAAACAGCTTACTGTTGTTACTGGGTGTAACAGAAGTGGAAGTATCAAAAGAAAAGCAAACTGCCACGATCAGCATGGATAAGCATATTGCTCTATCTACTTTTCAAAAAGCTTTAGATACCAAATACAACATTAGTGCAGAAGAACATAACGAAGTGGCAGAACAGACTAAAAACTGGCTCGTAACTTACAAACCTGTACTACTTATTTTTGCGTATATCACTGGAATTACCTTGTTGGTTGAATGGATGCAGGGTGGCTTTTTGTGGATGCGATGGATGAACCACTTTATGGCAGGTTTCTTTTTGGTGTTTTCTTTTTTCAAGTTGATGAATTTAAAAGGCTTTGCAGAAAGCTACAGCATGTACGATGTAGTGGCTAAAAAATGGAATGGCTGGGGCTTTGTATATCCGTTTATTGAAATGGCTCTAGGTATAGCGTTTCTTACAGCGTTTAATCCTATTGTTACCAATGCTGTTACCTTTGTAATAATGACGGTAAGCATTGTAGGAGTTTTACAAAGCGTATTGAATAAACGAAAAATAAAATGCGCCTGCTTGGGTGATGTATTTAACCTGCCCATGAGTACTATTACCATTATTGAAGATGCACTGATGATTGGCATGAGTGTAATTATGCTATTAACGATATTATAATGACAACAGTAAAATCAATAAGACAGTTTTTCTGGAAAATCTTCAAAGCAATCTTTGTTAGAAAGAAGGAATGCTGCAAATAAATAGCTGGAAATGTCATTAATCTGTAAATTTTCAACCTAATTCTATAAATTCATTTTCCCAGAATCAGCCTAACTTTGACAAAGTGAAAAAAGCGGTAGTCATATTATTAATGCTCATCTATGGTTCTGCCACCATGGGAGCTACCGTACATCTACATTACTGCATGAACAAACTGGTCGGCTGGAGCTTATTGCACACTGAAGATGAAGAATGCGGACGATGTGGCATGAAGGAAGATAAAACCGGCTGTTGTAAGGATGAACACAAGCATTTTAAATTAAAAACTGACCATCAGAAAGCAGCGGCGGTATCCTTAATAATTTTTAATCTTGCTCCGGCGATAATTAACCCAATTTCCGATTTTAAATGTAAGGTACTTGTAAAGGTTACTGAAAGCTATTCTCCTTGCCATGCACCGCCGGACATTGGCAAACATTCCCTGTGTGTACTTAACTGTACTTTCCTGATATAATTTATTGCTAATAAATTATGTGTCGATACTTTATTGTGTATCGGCTATTGGTGCATCTCTGTACCCAACAGTTTACTAATTATAAATCAAACGTAATGAAACGGAGTTCACAAATTCCATTCATAAAAACAAATAGACATGAGTAAAGCAATTATTTTAATGGCTGTAGTTGGTTTGCTGTCAACTACTGTATCTAATGCACAAATTAAAAATGGCAAAACAGAAATTGTAAAAGTAAATGGCAACTGTGGCATGTGCGAAACAAACATAGAGAAAGCAGGAAGCAAAAAGAAACTGTATAAAACAGAATGGAATGTGGATACTAAAATGGCATCCATCACATACGACAGTAATAAAACAACTGCTGATGCAGTATTGAAAAGTATTGCCCATTCGGGTTACGATAATGCAACCTTTTTAGCTCCTGATGAAGCGTACAACAAACTTCACGGTTGCTGCAAATACGATAGAGAAAGTAAAACAGCAGTTGCCAGTATCAACACAACAACTGGAACTGCAATGCAGAGCCATACTGAACATGGCCAGGAGAATAACACCATGAATATGCAGGAAGCAAGCCAGTTAAAAGCCGTCTTCGACAACTACTTTGCTTTAAAAGATGCCTTGGTTAAAACAGATGGCAACACAGCATCTGCCACTGGAGCAGCTTTATTGATTGCAGTAGATGCAGTAGAAATGGGAAAACTAAAAATGGAAGAACATACTATTTGGATGAAGATTGAAAAAGGTCTGAAAACAGATGCACAGCATATTAAAGAGAACAAAGACACTGAGCATCAACGGGAGCATTTTATTTCTCTTTCAAAAAATATGTACGACCTGATTAAAGCAGCAAAGCCTGCCGAAAAAGTGTACTACCAATTTTGCCCAATGGCAAATGATGGTAAAGGTGCAAACTGGCTCAGTAAAGAAAGTGCAATTAAAAATCCTTACTACGGTTCTCAAATGCTTTCCTGTGGTAAAGTAGTAGAAACTATTAAACAATAAAATTTAGTGACATGAAAAAAATATTAATTAGCTCAATCATATTATTTGCTTCAGTAGTTGCAAATGCGCAAATCACCAAAGCAGAATTAACAGCCACCGGCCTTACCTGCTCCATGTGTTCAAAAGCTACCTACAAGCAATTGACATCTATACCAGAAGTGGAAAAGGTAGAAACTGATTTAAACAAAACAGCTTTTATACTACATTTCAAAAATGGCAGTGCAGTAAACCCAGGTGAATTAAAACAAAAGGTGGAAGATGCAGGTTTTTCTGTAGGCGAATTAATTGTTGTGTTCAACTTTAATAATCAGAAAGCAGAAAACAACAGTTCGTTTACACAGGATAATATTACCTATACTTTTATGGATACAAAGCCGGGTGTATTAGCTGGCGAAGTAAAAGTAAAAGTGTTGGATAAAGGTTTTGTTGTGGAAAAAGAATACAAGAAACTTTCAAAGCTAACAAAGCAATATCCAACCTATGCTACGGTAGACAATAATTCATATCACATTAAAACATTATAGTATGAAGAAATTGTTTTTTGTATTGACCATCTTTATTTCATTGGGGGCATCAGCACAGGAACTTTTTGTTTTTACTGAACCTGCCAGTAATATGCCTGCAAAATCTTTGGGCATACGGGATATGAATGCTTTTATGTTTGAAGCTGATGGGAAACTGAATTACCACAATATGCCGGAGCTGATGTGGGGCATCAATAAAAAATGGATGGTGCATGTGCAGGGTTTTATCAGCAACCGGCAAGAAGGTGGATTGAAAGCAGAAGGAGGAAGTTTCTATGCGAAGTACCGCTTTTTAAGTAAGGACGATTTGAAAAGTCATTTCAGAATGGCCGCTTTTGGTAGGTACAGTTTAAACAATGCAGACATACACCAGCAAGAATTAGAAACAATGGGACATAATACCGGGTATGAAACAGGTATTATCGCTACACAGTTATTGCATAAGGTGGCTATCAGCAGTTCACTTAGTTATGAAAAGGCTTTGGATAATAAACCAGATTATAAGTTCCCATCAACAGAAAGCAATAGTGCTATGAACTATACTTTATCCGTGGGTAAACTGATGCTTCCCAAAGTGTATAGAGATTACAAGCAAACCAATATGAACCTTATGTTGGAACTGCTTGGCCAGCGACTGAATGAAAATGGAAAATCTTATCTCGATATTGCCCCTTCGGTGCAATTTATAATCAATAGTCAAGCGAGGGTTGATATTGGCTACCGTCAGGAATTGTATTCCACCTTGAAAAGAACGGCTCCCAACGGCATCGTATTAAAATTTGAGTACACTTTTTTTAATGTTTTTAAATAATTATTGGAAATGAAACAACTACTAACGATAATCTTAATTGGGTTTTCAACTTTGTTATTCTCTCAGGCGAAAGTAAGTTTCTTAACTCCACCACCAAGCCCGCAAGCATCTTTTACGCAACAAATGGTAAACGGAGAAATAACAATTACTTATTCCCGTCCGCTGGCAAGAGGAAGAAAAGTATTTGGCGGACTGGTTCCTTTTGATAGCCTTTGGAGAACCGGTGCAAGCGGAGCAACTACCATCCATTTGTCCGAAGAAATAATAGTGGGCAATAAAATTCTCAATACAGGAAAATATGCTCTTTTTACTATTCCCGGAGAAAAAGAGTGGACAATTATAATTAATGCAGATACAACCTTGCATGGGGCTTTTGGATACGATAGTAAAAAAGATATACATCGCTTTAAAGTAAAATCAGAAAAAAGCCATTCTTTCTCAGAAGCATTTACTATTGAGTTAAATGAAATAACAAATAAAGGTGAGGGCTTCCTTAATCTTACCTGGGAAAACACATTGGTTAAAATACCACTCAAAAGCCCGGTGGATGAAAAAGTAATGGCTGAGATAAACACCCGGCTAATTAATAGTAAAGAGCAAAATACCGAACTGTTTTATCAGGCTGCTAACTATTATTATACTACGGGAAGAGATTTAAAACAAGCCGCTACTTGGGTGGCGGAAGCAGAAAAGGCGGATAAAGAGAATTT
>JANORJ010000435.1:0-4775 GCA_031415255.1 Chitinophagaceae bacterium
CATTATTGTGATGATAGAAAATCATCGGAGCGGTTTATTGTGGAATTTATTTACCAGTTGCCCGGAAGTAAAGAATGGAATGATCAGACTGGGATTTACCGCACCGTATTTATGATGTAATTTATAACAGCAGATGCGATATTTTTTTTTACTGTTTATCTTTTTCATGACTTCCTGTAAAACACAACAATTACAGGAGTCTGCATCAGTTGAATTAAGCGGAGCGGATCAAAAAATTTTTGATGAAGTGCAGCAGCATACGTTTCAGTATTTCTGGAAAGGAGCTGATTCTATCAGCGGCATGGCCCGTGAAAGAATTCACTTGGATGGAAATTATCCGCAAAAAGATAATCTGGTGATTACCTCCGGTGGCAGTGGATTTGGAGTGATGGCTATTCTTGCAGGCATAGAAAGAAAGTTCATCACCCGCCAGCAAGGATTGCAGCGGCTACAGAAAATTATTCGTTTTTTAGAAACGGCCGATCGTTTTCATGGAGCATGGCCGCATTGGTGGTATGATGGGAATGGAAAAGTAAAACCCTTTGGAAAAAAAGATAACGGCGGCGACCTGGTGGAAACTTCTTATATGATACAGGCCCTGCTTTGTGTAAGACAGTATTTTAAAGAGGGGAATGAAGAAGAAATGAAATTAGCAGCAAGAGCCGATCAACTGTGGAAAGAAGTAGAATTTGATTGGTACCGGAACGGTAAAAATTTATTGTACTGGCACTGGAGCCCTGAATACGGATGGCAAATGAATTTTCCGGTACGTGGCTACAACGAATGTTTAATTATGTATGTACTGGCTGCTTCCTCACCTTCGCACGGCATTCCGGCCGAAGTATATCATGAAGGCTGGGCGCAGAACGGAAAAATAAAATCAACAACGAAAAAATCGGGTCATCAGCTGCAATTGAATCACCAGGGTAATCCGCCAAACGGAGGGCCTCTTTTTTGGGCTCATTATTCTTATCTTGGTTTAAACCCCCGTGGCCTGAAAGATCAATATGCAAATTATTGGGAAGAAAATAAAAGCCAGTCATTAATAAATTATCAATGGTGTGTTGATAATCCTAAAAAATTTAAAGGATATGGAACAGAAAGCTGGGGTTTAACATCCAGTTATTCTATCAGAGGATATAGTGGTCATGCTCCTTCAATGGAAGAAGACCTTGGTGTGATTGCTCCCACTGCAGCGCTATCTTCTTTTCCTTACACTCCCGAACAATCACTGGCAGCCATGAAATACTGGTATAAAAATAAAAAAGATAAAATCTGGGGAGAGTATGGTTTTTATGATGCTTTCAGTGAAGCCGATAATTGGTATTTGCCACATTATCTTGCTATAGACCAAGGCCCAATTGTGGTAATGATGGAAAACTACCGCAGCGGTTTATTGTGGAAACTATTTATGAGTTGCCCGGAGATACAAAGTGGATTAAAAAGATTAGGATTTGAAAGTCCGTATCTGAAAAAATAAACAGAACAATGAAAACTATACAATTTATTTATTTAAAGAGCAGCACTAAACGATGAAAAAAATTATTCTAACTCTATCTGTCTTTGTATCGTTAACAACAGTTGCCCAAACATCAACTGATGCAAAGATGAACCTGTTTGTAAGCAACCTGATGAAAAAAATGACATTGGAAGAAAAAATCGGGCAACTAAATTTATTGACTCCCGGTGGTGGTATAGCCACAGGTGCTGTAGTAAGCAGTGATGTAGAAACAAAAATTGCAAACGGGCAGGTAGGAGGTTTATTTGGTGTAATAGGCGAAGCAAAAATTCGACAGGCACAGGAATTAGCTGTTACAAAAAGTCGTTTGAAAATTCCGTTACTCTTCGGTTCAGATGTAATACATGGGTATAAAACCTGTTTTCCTATTCCGTTGGCTTTATCTTGTAGTTGGGATATACCAATGATAGAACGTAGTGCAAGAATAGCAGCTACAGAAGCAACAGCCGATGGCCTGTGCTGGGCTTTTTCTCCCATGGTGGATATTGCCCGTGACCCCCGCTGGGGCCGCATAGCAGAAGGTGCTGGTGAAGATCCATATCTCGGTTCAAAAGTGGCTGCTGCCATGGTAAGAGGATACCAGGGAAATGATTTATCAAAAAATAATACACTGATGGCTTGTGTAAAACACTTTGCCTTGTATGGTGCTGCCGATGGCGGAAGAGATTACAATACAGTAGACATGAGCCGGGTAAGAATGTTTAATGAATATTTGCCACCCTATAAAGCGGCGATAGATGCAGGTGCCGGAAGTGTAATGACTTCTTTTAATACCATCGATAACATTCCTGCCACGGGCAATAAATGGTTGCTGACAGATTTATTAAGAAAGCAATGGGGATTTAAGGGAATGGTAGTTTCAGATTATACTTCTGTAAATGAAATGATAGATCATGGTATGGGAGATTTGCAACAAGTATCTGCCATGGCATTAAAAGCCGGACTTGATATGGACATGGTGGGAGAAGGATTTTTAACAACACTCAAAAAATCATTACAAGAAAAAAAAGTAATGCAGCAGCAAATAGATGAAGCTTGTAAAAGAATACTGGAAGCAAAATATAAACTTGGACTTTTTGAAGACCCATATCGTTATTGCAACAGCGAAAGAGCCGCTAAAGAAATATTGTCGGCAGATAAAAAAGCTGCGGCCCGGGAATTTGCTGCTCACTCATTTGTGCTTTTAAAGAATAATCAGCAAACATTACCATTAAAAAAAGCAGGGATGATTGCACTAATAGGCCCATTGGCAAATGATAAAAGTAATATGCTGGGTACTTGGGCGGTGTCGGGTAACGCAGACTTATCTATACCAGTGCTGGACGGAATGAAAAATGTTGCCGGTGGTAAAGTGAATATTGTATATGCAAAAGGAGCTAACATTTCTGACGATACGGTGTTTGCCAAAAAAGTAAATGTGTTTGGAACAAGAATAGATATAGACAAACGTTCGCCAAAAGAAATGCTGGATGAAGCACTGGCAATAGCTAATAATGCTGATGTTATAGTAGCAGTAATTGGCGAAGCATCAGAAATGAGTGGCGAGTCGGCAAGCCGTTCTCAACTTACTATTCCGGCAAGCCAAATAGCATTGTTACAAGAATTAAAGAAAACCGGAAAACCATTGGTGCTGGTGATTATGGCAGGAAGACCCTTGGCACTTAATTGGGAAACAGCTAATGCTACTTCTATATTATATGTGTGGCATGGCGGCCAGGAAGTGGGCAATGCAGTAGGTGATGTGTTATTTGGCGATTATAATCCTTCCGGAAAATTAACTACCAGTTTTCCAAGAAATGTAGGGCAAGTACCCATTTTCTACAATCATTTAAATACCGGCCGGCCTAATACTGGCGATGAGTTTCAAAAATTTCGTAGTAATTATCTGGATGTAGAAAATAGCCCATTGTACCCGTTTGGTTTTGGATTGAGTTATACCTCTTTTACATATGGTGATTTGAAATTGAGTAGTAGTGTAATGAATAGTACAGGAATGATAACTGCTACTGTTGCGGTAACAAACCAGGGTAACTATAATGGAGAAGAAACGGTGCAATTATACACCCGGGATATGGCAGCCAGTATTGCAAGGCCGGTAAAGGAGCTAAAAGGATTTCAAAAAATATCGTTGAAAGCCGGCGAAAGTAAAACGGTTTCATTTACTATAAAAGCTGCTGATTTGAAATTTTATATTAGTGATTTGAAATACATATCAGAACCCGGAGATTTTAAAGTGTTCATTGGTGGAAATAGCCGTGATGTAAAAGAAGCAGCTTTTAGATTGCAATAGTTAGATTACAGACAAACTATTTCACATCTTCAAAATCAATATAATCTCCGGCTTTTCTTTTAGGTTCTGGTTCGGTAGGTGAAGGCTGGGGAGTGTAGCCCTCCTGTTGTTGCATATGCTCCTGCATTTTGCTTTGCATTTCCCTGAACCCCTTTTTTATTTTCCGGCTGGCCATATAAACCGGAATCACCAGTTTAAAGATGAATTGGAACAGTATATAAGCCAGTATGGCGTATAGAACGAATTTCATAGTGTAAAGATAAGTTGGCACATTTTGCTGTTGCCGGAAATTTGCCGCAGTTTACCGAATTATTAACCTTCCTTTTTTACCCCCGTAGTATTTGGCAGATAACACCTGTTTCCCGTATATTTGCACCGGAAATAGCAGTAAGAAGGGAACGAGGCCGTTCCCTTCTTCTTTTATACCCCATGAACCAAGAAGTACAAATACAGGAATTAGAATTGCGGGTCAAGGGTTTAATCAACTCCGAACCGGATGTTTTTTTGGTGGAAATAAAGATTAAACCTGTCAATAACATTAAAGTGTTTATTGATGGTGACCAGGGAGTTAGCATTGAAAAACTAGTTCAGTATAACCGCCGCCTTTACAGGCAGTTAGAAGAAGAAAATTTTTATCCCAATGGAGATTTTTCACTAGAAGTATCATCTCCGGGATTAGATGAACCACTAAAACTTTACCGGCAATATCTGAAAAACATTGGGCGGTTTGTAGAAATAACAGATAACGAGGATGTAAAAAGTGAAGGCAAATTGATAAGTGCAACAGAAACTGATATGGTGGTAGAAATAACAACAGGAAAAGGTAAAAAAATAGAAACAGTGCAACACACTATTTCTTTTGATAACATAAAAACAACAAAAGTTCAAATCAAATTCTAAAAAGCTATGTGTTATGTCAAGTATTAACCTGATAGATGCGTTCCAGGATTTTAAAGAAGCGGAAAA
>JANORJ010000436.1:0-13670 GCA_031415255.1 Chitinophagaceae bacterium
TAATAATTGAAATTGTTTCCATAAAACTTTATTTCTATGGAAATTAATATTGTTGGCATCACCGCTAACAAATTCTACTGCGTACTGAATAGCATTTAATAAAAAAAAACACAAGGCCTATTTCCTGAGTATCAATTTTGCCGAAGTCAGGGGCGAAGTAGTATTTTTACAGAAATCAATTTGTTTGAAACGTTTCATCAATTTATACATTGCTATCGGAAGCGGATTATTACTCTGGGCTGCATGGCCGGTATCATCACTTACTTTTCTCATATTCGTAGCATGGGTACCGTTGCTCTGGTTAGAATCAAAAGTAGAAAGCCGGAAAAAATTCTTTGGGCTTACTTACGTTACCATGATTATATGGAATGTAGCCACTACCTGGTGGATATGGAATGCATCACCACCGGGAGCAGTAGGTGCATTCCTCGCAAATAGTTTACTAATGTGTTTGCCGTGGTTAGGATTTAAGGTTGCAAAAAAATGGTTGGGTGAAAAAATTGGTTACGTTACACTCATCGCATTTTATATGTGTTTTGAATATATCCATTTACAGGATTGGGGATTAAGCTGGCCGTGGCTCACATTGGGAAATGCATTCGCCACTCATCCTGAATGGGTGCAGTGGTATGAGCTTACTGGCACCAGTGGCGGAACAGTATGGATATTGCTGGTAAATCTGTTTCTGTTTCTTCACATAAAAAATAATTTCAACAGAGAAACTGGTAAAAATTATCAAAAACTTTTTATTGCTGTTGTAATACTTATTCTTCCTGTGTTTATTTCCGTTACCGGATTTGCACACAAAAGGATGGAGATAATAAAAAATAACGTTGTCATCGTTCAACCAAATATTGATCCCTACGAAAAAGTTTCAGCCGCAGCCGGTTCTTTTGAAGGACAATTACAAAAATTAATTAACATCAGCGAACAACAGGTTGATAGTAATACTTCGCTTATCATTTGGCCTGAAACTGCTTTATTCACTCCTTCAAGAATTAATGAAGATGGATTAAAAGAAAATTATTTTCTGAATCCGTTATGGGCTTTTTTAAAACGCTACCCCAATGCTTCATTATTTACGGGCATTGAAAGTTTTAAGATGTTTAATAGCAAAACAAAATATTCCGAAGAGTATAGTGGTAGTTTTTACGAATCCTACAATGGCTCGATGGTAATTGATAGTTTAGGTGCTCAATCATTCTACCACAAGTCCATGCTGGTGCCCGGGGTAGAAACGTTGCCGTGGTTTTTAAAATTTATAGACAAATGGTTTGAAAAATTTGGCGGCACTACGGCAGGTTATGCTAAACAAAAAGAAAGAACTGTATTGACGGCAAAAGGTGGTTTCAACATTGCACCTTCCATTTGCTATGAAAGTATTTATGGAGAGTTTATGAGTAAGTATGTTCGCAATGGCGCCAATCTCATTTGCATCATCACCAATGATGGCTGGTGGAAAAAAACTCCCGGTCACAAACAACATATGAACTATGCAAGGCTGCGGGCAATTGAAACAAGAACCTGGGTGGCCCGCAGTGCCAACACCGGCATCAGTTGTTTTATTAATCCATATGGAAGGGTTATTAATCCACAGCCGTATAATACTGCTGCTGCCATCAAACTATCGTTTATTCCAGAAAACAAAAAAACATTTTTTGTAAAGTATGGTGATGTTCTGTCCAAATTAATGGTGGGGTTAAGTATTTTATTACTTGGCTGGGTAATTTCAATGAAAATACTTTCCAGATTTTTTAATAATAAAAAATAAGCGCAGAGAAAATGAGATAGAGAGTTTTCGCAGAGCCCTTCGGCATTATTCAGGATATACTCAGCGTTAACTTTGCCTTCTCCTGTTCTCCGCAGTAAAAAAATATGGACAAACAACTCTTTTATCAAAACAAGAAAATTTTCTACCGCATCATCGGCACCGGCAAACCCGTTATACTAATTCATGGTTTTGGCGAAGACGCCAATATATGGAACACACAGGTTGAGTTTCTACAAGATAAATTTCAACTCATCATTCCCGACTTACCCGGCACCGGCCAATCTGAAATGATTGACGATATGAGCATGGAAGGCATGGCGGAAGTAATAAAGACTATTATAAATACAGAGTCTAAAATCCCCCCTTCGGGGGGTGAGGGGGCTTGTATTATCGGTCACAGCATGGGTGGCTATATTGTATTAGCCTTGATGGAATCTTACTGGAACCATGTATCAGCTTTCGGTCTTTTTCATTCTTCTGCTTTTGCAGACAGCGAAGAAAAGAAAGCCATCCGCCGCAAGGGTATTGAGTTCATTCAACAAAACGGAGCTTTTGAATTTTTGAAAACAGCTACACCAAACCTGTTTTCACCCATAACCAAAGATGAAAAGCCAGAATTAATCGATAAACAGATAGCCGGGTTACACAACTTTTTACCAGCAACTCTCGTTTCTTATTATGATTCAATGATGCTGCGGCCAGACAGAACGGACATATTAAGAAAAGCGACGGGGCCGGTACTTTTTATCATGGGAAAATACGATACTGCCGTTCCTGTAGAAGACGGTCTGAAGCAATGTCACCTTCCTGAAAAATCGTACATTCACATTCTTCAAAAATCTGGTCATATGGGTATGCTGGAAGAACAGGAAAAGAGCAACATGATTTTGGAGAAATTTTTGCTGGATATATAAAATTCAATTTTCGACCATTCCCCTATATGAAACAATTTTTACTTGTAATAACAACTTTATTCCTTTTGTCAACGACTACTTTTGCTGCTCATATTATTGGTGGCGAAATGAGATACGAATATGTTAGCCCTGGTGCCGGACCTAATTCAAAAGTTTACCGAATTATTTTAATACTATTTAGAGGAGACGCAGGCGGCGCCGCCTTAGATCCATCTTATCCAGTAGCTATTTATAATAATGATAATAATCTTAAGTTCCCAGGAACAGCAGTCAATAGTAATTGGTCGATTATAAGGGATAATTTTCCCGGGCCAGTGCCTATTGTTTTTCCCTCTTGCATTCAAGGAGCTCCGGTGCTTGATTATACGTATGCGACATACTCTATGACCGTAGAATTACCGGATACACAAAACGGATATACAGTAGCCTACCAGACTTGCTGCCGGCTTAGTGGAATGACTAATGTAGCTAATAGTATAGGTTCCACCTACACTTGTCGTATACCCGGAACAAACCAACTGGGTAGTGGTTTCGATAGCTCACCTCAATTTGGCGTTCCAATTAATGTAATTTGTAAGAATGCTCCTTTCACTTTAAGTTTTGCTGCCACTGACCCTAACCCCGGCGATTCTTTAGTATATAATCTTTGTGATGCTTTTAATGGTGGAGCAGCAACAAACGCAGGTTTTAATGATCCAGCTCCACCACCCTATAGTTTTGTTAGTTATACACCACCATATAGTGGTAGTGATCCATTTGGCACTAGTGCCATAATAAATTCGCAAACTGGTATTATTTCCGGCATTGCTCCTGCTTTTGGTAGATATGTAGTTTGTGTTTGTATAAATGTTTATAGAAGTGGGGTTCTTATTGCAACCCATAAAAAAGATTTGATTGTTCAGGTATCCGATTGTGTACTTACAAGTGCCGCTGCTAATTTTGCTCCTGTAACTTGTGATGGCTTTAATGTTCAGTTTTCTGACAATAGTACTGGTGCTAATACTGTCTTTTGGGATTTTGGAGTAGCAACATTAACTGACGATACGTCTAATATTTCCAGCCCTTCTTTTTCATATACTGATACCGGTTTGTACAACGTAAAATTTGTAATAAACCGGGGAACAGGTTGTGCAGATTCTGTAATAAGAAAAATCGGTGTTTATCCCGGCTTCTTTCCGGGTTTTACTTTTACCGGCAGTTGCTTTTCTAATCCCTATCAATTTACAGATACTACCAACACCCGGTATGGTGTAGTAGATAGCTGGAGCTGGAACTTTGGTGATGTGGCTACGTTGGCCGATACTTCGCATATAAAAAACCCACAATGGACTTACCCGGGGCCGGGCCCGAGAGATGTACTACTTACCGTTACCAATAGCAAAGGGTGTACTAAGACTACACAAGTTCCAATTATTGTTCTCGATAAACCTTCCATAACAAAAGCATTTGCAGATACACTTATTTGTGTCCCAGATGCTGTTATGTTATCTGCCACCGGCACCGGCGTTTTTAACTGGACTCCTTTAACAAATATCATTAATGCTAATACTGCCAATCCTACCGTTAACCCAACTACCGACACTTGGTATGTGGTAAACCTGAATGATAACGGCTGCATTAATAAAGATTCTGTTCATGTAAGAGTGGTTAGCGGAGTTTCGCTGACTGCCATGGCCGATACAACTATTTGTTTGACAGATGCAGTACAGTTAACAGCTAATACCAACGGCCTTGCTTTTCAATGGACACCATCAGCTACCTTAAATAATCCCAACATATTAAATCCGATAGCTACACCCTTTGCAGCCAGCACAACTTACCAGATAAGAGCCAATATCGGAACCTGCTTTACGGTGGATGATGTAATAGTTACTACTGCTCCCTACCCTGTAGCAGACGCAGGTGTACCACAAACTGTTTGTTACAATGCTCCGGCACAATTAAATGGTTCGCATGATGGCATTTCATTTTCCTGGTCGCCGGTATCTTACTTAGATAATCCGAATATATTAAACCCGATTGCATCTCCTCCTAGAACAACTGCATATGTACTCACTGTACTGGACAACGCAGGTTGCCCCAAACCCGGTAGAGATACGGTAGTGATAACGATGCTGCCAAGAGTGAGAGCCTATGCCGGTCGTGATACAACGGTAGTAATTGGTCAGCCATTGCAATTCAACGGTACAGGCGGCCTCAATTATGTATGGAGTCCTGCTACCGGTTTATCCAACACTACTATTTTTAATCCTATTGGCATTTATAATGCTTCCATAGATAGTGTACGTTATAAATTGGTAGTAACAGATATCGCAGGTTGTGCTGATTCTGCTTTTATCAAAGTAAAAATTTTTAAAACCAAGCCTTACATATTTGTTCCTACTGCGTTTACTCCTAATAATGATGGGCTGAATGATGTTGTGCGACCGATAGCTGTTGGCATACAAAAAATAAACTACTTCAGTATTTACAATCGCTGGGGTCAATTAGTATTTACCACCACTGCCGACCGTGCCGGTTGGGATGGCCGCATTAATGGCCGGGTACAAAACAGCGGCGTTTTTGTATGGATGGTGAGTGCTGTTGATTATCTGGGTGGAGCGATTTTTCTTAAAGGAACCGTTGCATTGATACGATAGTCAATAGTGAATTGTCAATGGTCAATACTCCTCCTCTTGTTTACAATCCTTTAAAATAAAAGATGTTTTTAAACCTTAACCATCAGAAATTAGAAGTGTTTATAGTATCAAGACAATTCGCCTTGGAATGCTATAAATTATCAAACACTTTACCCAGCGATGAAAGATTTGGAATGGTGTCACAAATAAGAAGAACTTCGGTATCCCTTTACTTAAATATAGCTGAAGGAGCTTCAAGGAAATCAGAGGCAGAAAGAAAACGATTTTATGAAATAGCCAGAGGCTCATTAATTGAAATAGATGGAGCCTTGGACATTGCGTATGATCTAGGATACCTAAAAAATTTTGATAGTATTAAATTAGGTGAAACAATGGTCAATTGTTTTAAATTGCTTAGCGGTTTGATTAAATCGGAAACTAAAAATTGACCATTCACTATTCACCATTCACTAACTATGCCTAAAATCACATTCATCACCGGTGCCACTTCAGGTTTTGGCGAAGCCTGTGCTTATATATTTGCTGCTAATGGTTACGATCTTATTCTTAATGGAAGAAGAACTGACCGCTTGCAAACAATGGCTGATGCTATAGAGAAAAAATACAATGTAGCTGTACTCCAATTGCCTTTTGATGTGCGGGAGGAAAAAGCTGTTTTCGAATCTATACAAAATATGCCGGCTGATTGGCAAGTCATTGATGTGTTAATTAATAATGCTGGGTTGGCACTTGGCAGAGATTATTTTGAAGAAGGCGATGTAAACGATTGGAATACCATGATTGACACCAACGTAAAAGGTTTTTTATATGTGGCCAAAGCCGTGTCACAATTAATGGTTGCAAAAAATGCTTCGACAGGCTCAGCAGGACACATTATCAACTTAGGATCGGTGGCCGGAAAAGAAGTGTATGAAAAAGGTAATGTGTATTGTGCTTCCAAGTTTGCCGTCAATGCCATTAGCGAAGGAATGCGAATAGACCTGTTGCGCCACCATATTAAAGTAACGTCCATTAATCCCGGAGCTGCGGAAACAGAGTTTTCTCTTGTTCGTTTTAAAGGTGATGAAGACACTGCAAAAAAAATATATGACGGGCTAAAACCACTGACTGCCACAGATGTGGCGGAAGTGATTTACTATTGCGCCAGTCTGCCCGCCCATGTTTGCATTAACGATCTTACTATAACCTGCACGCAGCAGGCCAATGGTATTTTCTTTAATCGTCAGCTCACCGGTTGATTAGTGTCAAGAAAAAAATGTTGCTTTGTTAATTTGCTGTAAATTGTAGCATTACGATCCCCACCCGCCCAGTTGGCCTGATACTTGCCGTAGTTCCCCTTAGAAAATGTACTTAAAATTGAAATTTTTCGGTTTTAAATTTAAACCCAAGAAAATCAGCTATTATATTTATGACATAATTCCAATGTCACCACAAAGCAGTTATGAAAAATCCTTTCCTCCTCTTTACAGCCCTGGCTTTTTGTAGCATCTCCTCTTTCTCGCAAAAAGGAGTTGATGTTATACGTCTTCAGTCGTGTAATAATGATATGATTACCAAACAGGTTGACAGTCTTAAGGATCTGTATGGCAAAGATGGATATATGCTGTTGAAAGAAGCATCTATCAACATGGAAAGTGAATTTGAAATGCCGGTAATCGTCCCACTTACACAAGGAGCTTGGTATCAGTTTGTTTTTATTGGTGATTATAGCTCCCGCCTGTATGAAGTGCGGATGTATGACTGGAGTGAAAGACAAGTTGTTTTTCGTCAGAAAAAATGGGGTGATGTAGATGGTAATGTAATAGTGTATTCTTATGTACCACAGATGTCCGAGTTCCATCTGATGAAACCAGTGCAGGTAAACAAACAGAAGAAAAAGAATTTATGTGGTTATGTGATGCTGTTCAAAAGAACAGGTGCTGATGTAGGTGCTGTTACTCCGGCTGCTTCCTCTTCCCAAAAACAAACAGACTAAAAAAAATATTTTATAGATATGAATCCCGGTCTTTGTGACTGGGATTTTTTTAGAACTATATTGATAAAATTACTATTAAAATACATGGCAGAAATGCCTATATTATACTAATCAGATTTATAAATTGTGATACTTCCAGAACTGTTTGCTATTATTTAGATTGCTTCGGTTGCTCGAAAAATTTATTCGGTATAAAGATTCGCAATGGCAACCCTGCAAAGACGGGCCTCAAGGATTGAATAAAAAAAGATGAGGATGTTCGTCAGCCAGCATACCAGTAAAACCAATTTGACTGCTGTGGCTGTTGTCTATTGGCAAATATTACTATTTTGCCGTGCTATCAATTGCCAAGATTTTTTATATCGTCTATAAATATTGGTATAAGCTCTTTTGCTCATAGGCTTACCATCTGGGGTGTTTGCTCCTGCATCAGGCACATCCTGCCCCATTACAATTGCAATGTCTTTATTGATGGTTATTTTTTCAATAATGTGTTGAATATGCGGTGGAGTTGTTTTCATTTCTGCATTCTTTTTCTTCCACATTGTCAAAAGCTCCATAAGTCCTCTAAACCCGTGAATTTTATTATCTGGATTTCTTACCACATAGTCGGTAGACACATATTTATACATGAAAAGGGTATCTTGAGTATTCATAGCTATTACGCTAAGTTCTTCTATTTTGCGAACAGCATCTTCATCTGCTTGCGTCTTACTAATTGTTTGTGCTTGGCTAAATGTAGCAATACCTACAAAAAGCATAGTGATAAATACAAATCTCATAATTTTTGCATGAGTTGCCACTTTTGATTATTAGTTGTTTAAAATAGGGTGGTTCTAATTTTAATAATTATTACCAGTCGCAAAGTTGGTACAAATGATTGCATAGGGCATAGTAAAAAAGCGACAATATTTTAATAAATTATTGCATTGTCAAAATCAAAAATAGTAGGCACAGTACCTGTAAATTGTTTAAAGTCTCTCAATAAGTGCATTTGGTCAAAGTAACCGACAGAATGAGTAATACTTATCCATGTTTGATTGGGTACTTCTTTTTTATTTTTCATTGCTTGGTTAAACTTCAAAATCCTTTGGTACATTTTTGGAGTTACTCCGGTTCTGGTAAAAAAATTTCTTTCAAACTGGCGGTTGCTCAAACAGGCCTCCGAAGCTAATTTACTTAACGAATATTGATATAATTGAGATTGGTTAATCACCATGTCAATTGGATGTTGTTTTATCCTGATATTAGATGCTCTGCCCATCAAATACTTTTCAGAGAATGAAACCATTTCTTCAAAATTTGTTGAATTGATTATTTGCTCATTTAATTCTTTGATAGGGTTTCCCAAAACGCAAATCGTTTCAATATGTCCATTAGAAAACAGTGACATTGGAATGCCAAATAAACGATGGAAACCACCTGTTTTAAAAATGATTTTAAACATCAAATAGTCATTTGGAACAAGCATATCAATCCTTTGGGTTTGCTGACGAATGATAACTGAATCGGGTGTTTGGGTAAACACTCGGTCTATAGATATCGAAGGATTATTTTTCGGGTAGAAATATATGGCTTCCTCTGGCGTTGGGGTATTTGACATCGGATTGGGATTACCCTTCAACATGTATAAATACCAAAACTCTTTGATAAATTGTTTTATTGAAGGGTGCGGGGATTTTTTGAGTAATTGGTACATTTATTTGAGTTGTCAAAACGACTTCAACACAGCTTGTCAAATTTGAAATAGTCAGTTCATAGCAGCCAACAGTAGGGTTTTTATTCTTGCTGAAATTGGAAGTCATTTACCCCGGAACTAAAGACTATTAAAAACCCTCATTAAAGTTATACAAAAAAGACAAGAATAATTCGTTAGCCCGGAGTGTTGATGAAAGAACCCAAGCAATCAATCTATCAGCCTAATTTAATCATCCTGATAATTTCCTTTACGCATCACTGCGTAAGTGATACTCTTACCTGCACACCACCTCTTGTATTGGTAATTGGGAAGGAGTTGCTAATTTTTGGAATGTTACGATTTTGTTCAAAGTACAACTTGATACTTACCCGGTTGTTAACTATATAATCTATGGAAGGAGCTATACGAATAACTTTTTGTCCGGCAGTACCAAATGATTGGTTTTGATCCAGTTTACTGTTAGCCGTAGCATCATCCCGAAGGCTGAAGTCGAATTTGAACGTAACATCATTATCCAATTTACCTTTCATAAATGGCAGCTTCTTAATCAGCGGTACACCCTTTTGTCTCCAATTAAAACCAAAGGTTACTTCGGTAGAACGGTTTTCTGCCAGCTGGTAATCAATTAAACTTAAACTTAGCTGACGGCTCTTTTTGTATTCAAACCGCAATGTCAACTGGTTGGTAAATGTCATATCCAATTCAATCATCGGATCAAATGCCTCTATTATAGTTATGTTAGGCACAAGGAAGAAAGGAATGAAGTTGCCCGTTAATGTATCTCTGAACGAAGGATAGCCAATACGGAAGGGATCAGCAAACAACAGGGCTGTATTAAAGCTATTCATACTAAACGTACTATGATAGCCATGACGGACACTGAAATTGGTAAATATTTTATCCAAGCCGGGCAGTCTTGAAAGGCCGTTGTAAGTAACTGTCCAGTTTGGTTTTGGTATAATACCAGCAAATGGATTAGCCCGTATATTAGGATTACTATTTTTAATAAGACTAATACTTGATGGATCTTTTTTAGTGTAGGCAGAAAGGAAAGCAGGTATCACTACATCCTGCGAATAACGGCCATACCCTTTAAAATATTTCGGGTCGTTTGGATCAACAACATTACCCTGGTAATTATTTAAACCAGACAATCTTTTCGAAAGTATTTCCCTGTTACTTTGAAATGCTTTGAATGTTTCTGAAATAACATTTGGATTAAACTTGGTAAACAGGGTTTGATAAGAAATATAACTCACCGTGAAACTGCCGAGTGCATATGGATTCAACCTGGCCAATGGTGCAGCACCAACAGTGCCATCAATATCTTTATATAATTCAGAATATTGTTTATCAAAAGTTTTATCCAGATTTATATCAATATTAAAATCACGGAATGGACTTACCTGTGCTGTAATATTCAACCGCTGATTGTAGCGTTGCTGTATCATGGCAGAAACCAATGAGTCACGGGACAATAATCCCTTTGCCCCAAAATTATTTATCCAGTTAGTGTCTGGTTGGTATCCAAACACATAACCAAAGCCAGGTTGCTTGCTTTTTAAATTATAACCCAACAGTTGTGTGCTATCCATGTAGCCGGGTAGTGTGGTTCCCATGTCCTCGGTGTATTGTACACCTACTCTCTTTAATGAAGTCATTAGCCGCAGGAAAAACTTAGGTACTGTTCCTATCTCCGGCAATTCATTAGGATCTTTTTTCGCTTTTACTTTCTTTTCTTTTATTTTTTTAATCCTTATAATTTTTCCTTTCTTATTTCTGATAGTGTCTGCTTTGGCAACAGAGCCACCCTGTGTAAGCTGTGGTTGTTGCGGTTGATCTGCATTTTTAGCATCATCCTTATTGTCACCTTTATTTCCTTTATTATCTTTTTTGCCACCGTCTTTACTATCACCTTTCTTACCACCACCTTTATCGTTTCCTTTATCGTTTCCGCCACTACCAGCTGGTTGCTGCGGTGCATTGGTATTAACTGCTCGCAGAAATCTCCATTTATTATACAGCTCTTCAAATTTAAATTCACCGTTGACGGTTCTTGTCTGAGTGTTACCTAATGTATTACCAAGATCAATTTCCGGGGTTCTGGCTAATAACGATCCGGCCAGCCAGTTATACTTCGTATTGTAACTGGCACGCAGTGTTGTCCAATCCAACAGGGGAATTTTGTTAGTAGGTACATTATAAGTTATAGTAGCCTCTTGACGGTAGTTTGTATTTCTTCCACCTTTAAAAAGATTACTGCGAACAGAATCCTTTTTTATTTTGCTGTCAATACGGCCAAACGGTTCGTCTATCCGGGCATTGTTGGTAGCCATAAAATCAATGGAGATAGACCGTGTAAGATTCCATTGCATAATATAATACCTGTCGAAAGTGAAATACTTATTGTAGGTCTCCGGAATTTTGTAAGGACCGCCGCCAACATTTCTTACTCTGGTGGCACCAAACTGACGGAACACATCTGCCCGGAAAGAAATTTGTGAAGGTGTGTAATTAAAATTAATGTCTTTGATTAATCCCAGCCATTTCGATTTTGATTTAATCAGTTTCTTAAACGGCTCAAACGGTTTGCTTTGCGGCGCATAAGCATAGCCTACTGCTCCACGGGTGCGTCGCAGTTCATCTTTTTCTATCAGCGGATTATGCGTCAGTGTTTGTATATAAGAATAGTTGAAATCAAAATTGGTTACACTCCAGATTTTTGGTTTCTTACCATCTGTTTTTAATTTTTTAACATTGGTCAGGTTAATGGTTTTGATTGTAGTAATGTCTTTTGCATCATTAAGTATGGAATCTTTTTTATCAGATGGTGCTGCTTTTACTACATCCCTCAACTCAAGATCCAGTGCATACGGATCGTACTTAGGCGTTTTGTGTATTTGGCTAATACCTGCATACAGCGGTATCTGCAATCCAAGTTTTTTAGGTAATAATTTTCCTGCTTCAATATTGGCTGATATGTCAAACGTAATAACATCTTCACGGCTTCTTTCATTTACTCGTTGTTCCAGTGTTCCAAAGCCTTTGCTTCTTGCCGTGCCGCTAAATGATATGGTTCCCAAATCAGCCAACCGTGCATCTACTCTGGCTAATGCTGCCCAGCCACCATCTTCATTTAGTTTTGAAAACCGGAGTTCATTGAACCATACTTCGGTACAGATTGTTTCCTGTCGCACATTTTCTACCGCTAGCAACATTCCTTTTACTTCGCCAAGGCTGGGATTACCGATGATGGCATACGATCTTCCATCAGCCCTTGTTTCTTTGTAATATATTGATGGCTTCGCACCTGATTTATTTCTTCTGAATTTTAAATCTGTTAATTCACTAAGATCAAAATCAAGGTTATTTACATCCGGCCATATTTTTAATGAGTCAGTAGTACCGGGTAATGTTATTTTCAGCGGAATTTTTATTTCATAATAGTTACCAGAGAAATCATTACCTATCCGGATAACACCGCTGATGTCACCATCATCTATCGGCTGATTGCCCGCTACAGATTCTGCATGGATAAACATACTCAGTCTTCCGTACTGGGTCATATCCAAATTGAATGTTTTAAAAACACCTCTTGCATCATCCTGATTAAGTCCGCACACCTGCATACTGATAGCCTGCTCATTCAGGAACAGTGCCACGTTATTGTTGCTCAGTTGCTGTTGTCTTTCTATACCCGGTGGTATACGGTAAGGTATCGGTTGACGCTGATCGTTTTCTTCAATATTTACTGCCAGCACATTTACCGCTGTGGGATCAGGATTGGGTAAAGTGGTGTACATACCAGTAGTATCAATATCATTTCTGAATTTTCTCCATTGGTTGCGGACTAACTCTAACTTACCAAACCGCATTACTACCGAATCATCAAATCCATTAACAAACATCCTTAGAAAGCGAATAGATTTAAAATCTGGAATGTTACCAACTTTTAATTCGTATTGTGCCACTGGTATTCGGAAGAGATACCATTTTTCTGTACGGGTAGTTCCATCAGCTAATAATACCGTTGGTGTTCTTACATCTGTTATAAAGTTACTACCAGACACCATGTTGGGTTTTATATCCACTTTATACTGGAAATATTCTTCCACTTCGTTCATGGTATTATCTCTGTTCAGTTCTTCTGCATCTGGATATTGCGTAAACGCATTTACAAACTGAGAGTTGTTTTCATTAATCGGCGAATTACCATGTGGGCTATTAATACTTTTGTACCGTTGCAAAATTCCGGTAATGGGTGCTGCATCAAAAGAAGGATCACGGTAAGGAATAAAATTATCGGCTGAAGGATCGGGCAATGCTTTTTGATAGATAGGTGAAGCAGCACCAAAAATTGTTTGCAAACTATTCAGATAGGCAGCATATCTTCTTTTTTCATCCACATCCTGCAAACCATCATAACCCACATCCTGGAAAACTCTGTCGCTTGGTTCATTGCTGAAAGCATTGGTAACCTGCAGCGGATTAGATGGTGTTTGTCCCCATCGTGTGCTGGAGTCTAATGTTGCATTGTTGGTAGGTGTTCTCAAACCATTTTCGTATTGCCGTTGTCCATCTCTTAATATATCTTCTGAAATATTACCGAGGTTAAAATATAATTGACCACCCGTAGGGTTTGCTGTGTTTTTTATAAACGGATCCTGTAGCC
>JANORJ010000437.1:0-3350 GCA_031415255.1 Chitinophagaceae bacterium
GTTTGGCCATCATGGTGATAAAAATGTACCAATTTACTTTGCCCTCATAGCTATCGGCGGTGGTCTTGGTCTATTCGGTTCTTACAGAATAGAAAAGAAATGGTGGGATGATAATAAAGACAAAGTATAAATTTTTACAACACACCTTATCCAAAAGCAATTCCGGAATTCCGGGGTTGCTTTTTTATTTTGCCAATTGTTCAATTGCCTTTTTAATAACGTTATCCTCACTGTTCAATACTTGGTAAAAGCCGGTATCTCTCCATTTATATCTTGCTAAAGCAGCTTTTAATCGTTGTTCAAGTAATTCCCTTTCTTTGGTAGAAATAGTTTTAAGTTTTAGCGAATCGGGGGCTGCATTAATAATACTATTTAATATATCAGCACCCTTAAAGCCGTTTGTATAATCGGTTGCCGTAGCATATTGGTCTATCTGCTGTTTATGTTGCAGAAAGTAATTATAAATATAACTATTGAATTTACCGTCGCTTACAAGCCGCAAAATTTTTTGCATTGCATGACTGGTATCAATCGGAACAAATACATTGGGAGTAATTCCATCTCCATCAAACAACGTGTCGTTACAACTAGTAGTAAATTTTTTCCCGGTGTTATGAATTTTCAGCGAATCTGCAGACAGCATTTCTCCGCTATTAAACCGATCCCACAGTTCATCCATATAAACTTTTTTTCCTTTTTGGTAGGAACGTTGAATACTGCGACCAAGTGGGGTATAATATCTAGCAATAGTTAACCGGATGGCTGCACCATCGCTGAGTGGATACTGTTCCTGCACCAATCCTTTGCCAAATGTTCTTCGGCCAATAATGGTAGCTCTGCACCAATCCTGTAATGCACCGGCTAATACTTCGCTTGCACTGGCTGTTAACTCATCTACCAGCAATACTAATTGTCCTTTTTCAAATAGACCAGGACGTTTACAACGATATTCTCTTTTCTTGCTGTTAACGCCTTCGGTATAAACAACTAATTTATCATTGCTTAAAAATTCGTCGGCCATATCCACTGCTTCGTTCATAAAACCACCACCATTTCCCCGCAAATCGTAAATGAGACTTGTTAACCCTTGTTTTTGCAGGGCTTCCATGGCCTGCATAAATTCTTCGTAGCTATTGTCTGTAAATTTATTCAGCTTGATATATCCGGTGGTTTTATCAATCATATATGCTGCATCAACCGATGAAACAGGGATAGTACCTCTTGTAACTGTAATGGTTTGTTGTTTATTTCCTCTCAAAATTTGCAACATTGCTTTTGAGCCTCTTTCTCCCCGTATGTATTTTTTAATGCTGTCAATGTCGGAGGTTTTATTACTGAGTGTTACACTATTTACACCTAAAATTTTATCGCCTATTTGCACACCAGCTTTATCGCTTGGACCGTTGGGCATTACATACACCACATTCACGGTATCGTTGAAAACATTAAATTGAACACCGATGCCTTCAAAGTTGCCAGCAAGGTCTTCATTAGCCGCCTTTAAATCAACAGGTGGCAAGTAAACCGAGTGTGGGTCAAGCTCTGTCATCATTTCCTGTATGGCCCGCCCTTCCAGCGAATCCACATGAACAGAATCAACATACCGCATTTTAATCAGATCAATAGTTTCCTGCAGAGAGCTGCGTTTGTTAGAAGAAAAAAAGCCTTTGCCATTACTTCCCTGGCTGCCTAATTTATAACCGAAAAGCATTCCCACAATCATTACTATTGAAAAAAGTAACGGGAGCCAAGTTTGCAATTTTTTATTCCCCATCATAAGTCTTTATTATGTAATTTGACGCAAAATACTCGATTTGAAATTAACAGTAGTTGCCTTCATCCAATTCAACAAATCTTTATGCCGGTTACAAAACTGATTGCCGACAGCGGAGCCACGAAAGCAGAGTGGTGTTTACTTACCAATGGTAAAAAAAAGAGCATCATTACACAGGGTATCAGCCCTTATTTTCTCAATACAGAACAGATTACAGAACTATTGTTGAAAGAACTGAAACCAAAGCTGAAAGACGTAGAAGTAGATGAAGTTTTTTATTATGGAACCGGCTGCGCCAATCCTGATAATGCAAAATCTGTAAAAAAAGCAGTCAGTAAAATCTTTGCCGGAGCTAAGGTGGAAGTAACCCATGACCTGATGGGGGCAGCAAGAGCATTATGCGGAAAAGAAAAAGGAGTAGCTTGTATTTTGGGCACAGGTTCCAATTCCTGCTATTACGATGGGAAGAAGATAGTAAAAAACAGTCCGGGTCTTGGGTATGTGTTGGGAGATGAAGGAAGCGGTGCTTATCTTGGCAGAAAAGTTATTCAGTATTATCTGTATGGCACTTTTGATGAAGAGCTACGGGGAAGATTTGATTTAACTTATACCACCAATACGGCTGAGATACTGGAGAATGTTTATAAAAAACCATTACCCAACCGTTATCTCGCCAGCTTTGCTAAATTTTTGGCAGAAAACCGGGGACATTATATGATTGAAAATATTATCGAAGATGGGATTAATGATTTTTTCTTCAATCATCTTTGCAAATACCGGGAAACATGGACATTGCCGATTCATTTTGCTGGCAGTGTAGCATTTGGTTTTAAGGATGTGTTGCAGCAACTTTGCAATAGTTATGAATTTGAATTGGGTAATGTGATGAAAAACCCAATGGAAGGATTAGTGAAATATCACAGCTAAAAGAACGGACGTATGGCATTTGAAAAAATTACAGAAGAATCAAGCAACTACCGTCAGTTAGAAAAAATGACGGTGGGGCAAATACTGATAAATATTAATGCAGAAGATAACACTGTTCCCGCAGCAGTTGAAAAAGCAATTCCCCAAATCGAAAAATTGGCTGAAATAGCAAGCGATAAAATGTTGATGGGCGGAAGAATGTTTTATATCGGTGCCGGCACCAGCGGACGATTAGGAATTGTAGATGCCAGCGAATGTCCGCCGACATACGGTGTGCCATATGGCTTGGTCATTGGTATTATAGCCGGGGGCGAAAAAGCAATTACTACTGCCGTAGAATTTGCTGAAGATGATAAGGAGCAAGGTTGGAAAGATCTGCAGGAATATAATGTAAGTGATAAAGATGTGGTGATAGGCATTGCTGCCAGTGGCACCACACCCTATGTAATTGGCGCATTAGAAGAATGTAGGAAAAGAGGAATTGTTACCGGCAGCATCTCCTGCAATCCTGATTCTCCGGTAAGTGCTGCTGCGGATTTTCCGATAGAAGTGGTGGTGGGTGCAGAGTTTGTAACCGGCAGCACTAGAATGAAAAGTGGCACTGCGCAAAAGTTGGTGTTGAATATGATATCTACAACTGTGATGATAC
>JANORJ010000438.1:0-3040 GCA_031415255.1 Chitinophagaceae bacterium
CAGGCTGATGCGGCACTGGCAAAAGCCAAAGAAGCAAATGCTGGTAATCCAAGAATCTACATCCTGGAGGCGCAGGATAAATTTTATACGCCGGAACAATTTGGCGGAAGCAAAGCCGATGCAAAAATATTGTTTGAAAAGGCACAAGGCCTTTTTGAAACTTATAAACCCGAAAGTACTATTCATCCCAATTGGGGTTTGCCAACTACAAAATATTTTCTTTCACAGTTAAAGTAATTGCAATTGTTTGTTGGATTTGCCCCGGTAGTCCTGAGTTAATTGAAGGGCCGGGGCAAATCTTCATTATAAAATAAAACCGATGCAACAGGAAAAACAATTAACGGAAAAAGAAAGTCTTGATCTTATTGCCATGATGATCAATAAGGCGAAAGATTCTTATCATGACACCGGTATTGGTGCTATGATGTGGGGAATTATTATATCGGTGTGTTCTCTGGTGAAACTTGCAGAGCTGCATTTTGGTTTCAAATTGCCATTTGATATTTACTTGCTTACCATATTGGCAGTAGTGCCACAGATTTTTATCACCATTAAAGAGAAAAAAGAGCGGAAGGTAAAAACCTACGATGATATTTATATGGATTACCTATGGCTTGGCTTTGGTGTAAGTATTTTTCTGATGATTTTTATAACGAATGCAGTATTCAATGTGTGGGAGCCTGTTGCAGTCGAATACAACCAACTGGCTGGGCACAAGTCCGCATTCAAGTTTTCAGAATTTATTGCTCCACTTTTCTTGTTGCTTTATGGCATTCCAACTTTTGTTACCGGTGCAGCTTGTAAGTTTAAACCAATGTTGTGGGGTGGGTTACTTTGTTGGATATGTAGCATCATCACTGTCTTTACTACCATAAAAATTGATCTGTTGCTAACTGCATTCTCAGCAATTTTTGCATGGTTGATACCGGGTATCATAATGGAAAAAGAATATCGAAAAGCAAAAAAAGGATTAGCAGCAGCCAATGTTTAAAGATCTTGATCCCATATTACATTCGCAGCTCCGGCTGGCCGTTATGTCACTACTTATTAGTGTGAAGGAGGCTGAGTTTACATTTATAAGAGAAAAAACAAATTCAACTGCCGGCAACCTGAGTGTGCAAGTTCAGAAACTGAAAGAAGCAGGTTATATTGATGTTACAAAACAGTTCAAGGATAATTATCCACTAACAGTTTGCAAAATAACAAAACAAGGTATCAAAGCTTTTGAAGAGTATGTGGCCAATTTGCAATCCTATCTTGGTAAATAATATCCGGACAGTTTTCTTTTTCAACCGGTTCGTTAATTAATAAAAACGAGAAAGCCCCTTGGAAAAGGGGCTTCTTTCTCAGTTGGTACTCTAAGTGTATAAAAAGTTAACGAAGATTACCCCTCAAATATTTTTTTATTTCTAACTGGTTGCAGCACTAATTGTGGCTGACGCTGTTGCTTTTCCAGATTAATTATTTTTTCCATCGCTTTTTTCAAGCGGCTGTAGTTCTCCTTCAAAATATTTTTTACCGACTTGGCCATGTTTTACTTTTAAACGGTTGGATTAATTACAACTACGTCAGAATATTCTGTTTGACGGTTTTTATTTATCAGTTTGATGCGGTATATAATTTTTTGCTTGCTTGCTTTCTCATAAAACTGGTAGTTACCAATTTCAGATTTGTCAGTTCCAAATACCAATGCAGCCAGCGAAAAGTTTTTACCATCACTGCTTTTTTCTACTTCAAACTGATCAGCAGTTTCATTATCACCCACCACCCAGTTAAGGACAACCGTATGATTACTGATGCTGCCCGCAATACTGATCAATTTGGCTGGCACTACAGAAATGGTGGCGGTGGAAAGAGGTGTGTTGCTTGCAAAAGGGGCTATAACTGGTTGTGCATCGGATGCAGGGTGGTACATTATTCTTACTGCTACTATAAGTACTAAGGCGGTGTATTTAATCATTTCTTAGGGTTTTGTTTGGGTACAATCGAGATTAGTTTTCAAGTTGCCCACAGAAACATTGGATGTTATTTTTCGGTAGAAATCTTATACCATTTGCAAATAATTACTTTAAATGAAGCCGTACAGGAGCCGGGAAAATGAAAAATCTGGTACGGATGTTTAACGTAGTTTTACGAGGGTATATGTGGTTTTCCGAATCGTAAACAAACCTACTATCTGTACGTTATACTTGCAAGTATTTTCCTACAAATCTTTTCATAAAAGTTAAAATATTTTAATGGCTGGGCAAAGCTTGCAATACATTTGCGTTACTACTCCGCCTTGGCTACGTAGTACTCAGTAATAATTAACGATGAACACAGTAATAGCAGTAAAACATCTCACCAAAGATTTTAAAGACCTAAAAGCCGTTAATGATCTTTCCTTTACCGTGGAAGCTGGACAGGTGTATGGGTTTTTGGGGCAAAATGGGGCAGGTAAATCTACGACCATCCGCATGCTGCTTACGTTGATAAAACCAAGCTCAGGCGAAATAGAAATATTCGGTCTAAACCTGTTGAAGCACCGTAAAGAAATTCTTCGCCAAGTTGGGGCTATTATTGAAAGGCCAGATTTATATAAATATCTCACAGCGTTGGAGAACCTGCGCATTTTTGCTGCTATGAGTGGAGTAAAGGTTTCAGAAAAAAAACTGCTGGATCAGTTAGACATGGTAGGGCTGGCAGCAAGGGCACACAGCAAGGTAAAAACCTATTCGCAAGGCATGAAACAGCGATTAGGCATTGCAACAGCATTAGTGCATGATCCAAAACTTATTATCCTGGATGAGCCGACCAATGGATTGGATCCGCAAGGCATTGCAGATATAAGAAATCTCATTCTGCAACTGAGTAAGGAAATGAATAAAACTTTACTCAATTCATCACATCTTTTAAGCGAAATGGAACTGATAGCGGATTCCATGATAATTATTGACAAAGGGAAAAAAGTAGTAGAAGGAAAAGTAAACGAACTTTTTGATCCTGCTGAAACGGTGGTAGAGTTAAAAACAATAGATGATGCGGCAACCTATGAGAAACT